>NZ_VKHT01000412.1 GCF_014141535.1 Streptomyces alkaliphilus
GCTCTGCTCCGACAGGGGTGACCGCCCGTCCGCCGCGAGGGCGGCGTCGGCCAACCGCCCCGCCTCCCGGATGTCCTCCGCCGACAGGTCCTCCAGAACCACGACATCGCTCATGTCGGCACTCTACGGGCGGACCGACGCGTTTCGGCAACCCGCTCGTTACGCGATCCCCCCTGACATGCTACGCGCGTAGCGCTAGGCTTCGCCCGATTCGGCTCCCAAACACGCCCCATCGGAAGGGACTTGTCCCCCATGTCAGGAGCATCCCCCACGCCCCGGCGCCGGCGCCGCACCACCGCGGCCCTCGCGGTGGGCCTCGCCGGCGCCCTCGCCCTCTCCCTGCCGGCCGCCCAGGCGGTCGCCGGCGGCCCGGGTAAGGGCAAGCCGGAGAAGCCCGCCAAGCCCGGTCCCACCGTCGAACTCCAGGTGCTGGCCCTCAACGACTTCCACGGCGCCCTGGAACCCCCCACCGGCTCCGGCGGCCTGGCCACCCGGGAGCACGACCACGGGGAACACGAGACCATCGAGGCCGGCGGCGTGGAGTACCTGGCCACCGCCCTGCGCGAGGCCCGCGAGGGACACGACCGCTCGGTGACCGTCGCCGCCGGTGACATGGTCGGCGCCACCCCGCTGCTCTCCGCGCTCTTCAACGACGAGCCCACCATCGAGGCGCTCAACCTGCTGGAGATGGACGTCGTCGGCGTCGGCAACCACGAGTTCGACTCCGGCTGGGAGGAGCTGATCCGCCTTCAGGAGGGCGGCTGCCACCCGGTCGACGGCTGCTACGACGAGGGCCGCGAGTTCGAGGGCGCCGACTTCCCCTTCCTCGCCGCGAACGTCGTGCACGAGGACACCGGTGTGCCCATCCTGCCGCCCTACACCGTGCGGAACATGAAGGGCGCCAAGGTCGGCTTCATCGGCGTCACCCTCGAGGGCACCGCGGACATCGTCACCCGGGCGGGCATCGAGGGCCTCGAATTCCTCGACGAGGCCGAGACGATCAACCGGTACACCCGGGAGCTGAAGCGCAAGGGCGTCAACGCCGTCATCGCCCTCATCCACGAGGGTGGTCACGCCCCCTCCCCCGCCTACAACCACGACTGCGACGCGGGCGGCGGACTCTCCGGCCCGATCGTGGAGATCGCGGAGAACACCCACCCGGCGGTGGACGTGCTGATCACCGGCCACACCCACCGGCCGTACGTGTGCACCATCCCCGACCCGGCGGGCAACGACCGGCTGGTCACCTCCGCCCAGTCCAACGGCGTGCTCTTCACCGAGCTGACCATGGAGTACGACCGCAAGCACAAGGACATCGTCCGGGCCTCGGTCGAGGGCACCAACCGGGTCGTGCACCGCGAGCGCGAGCGCGCCTCCGACCTGACCGCGCTGCTGGACTACTGGCGCGACCTGGCCGGGGCCGTGGCGGGCCGTCCGATCGGCTGGATCGCCGAGGACATCACCCAGGACCGCGACATCCCCGAGTCCCCGCTGGGCAACCTGATCGCCGACGCCCAACTGGCGCACGCCCGTGAGGTGGACCCGCGCGCGGCCATCGCCCTGATGAACCCGGGCGGCATCCGCACCGACCTGGTGTACGCGGCGTCCGGGGACGAGGGCGACGGCGTGGTCACCTACGGCGAGGGCTTCGCGGTCCAGCCGTTCTCCAACTACGTGGTGTTGCTGGACCTGACCGGCGAGCAGCTGGTGCGGGTGCTGCGCGAGCAGGTCAGCGGCCCGAACCTGACCGCGAACAAGATCCTCCAGCCCTCCGAGGGGTTCTCCTACACCCTCGACCTCACCCGCGAGGGCGCCGAGCGGATCGTCGCCGATTCGGTGACCGTCGACGGCGAGCCGGTGGATCCCTCCGCGACCTACCGGGTCGCGGTCAACTCCTTCCTCGCCGGCGGCGGTGACGGGTTCCCGACCCTCGCCGAGGGCACCGACGTCGTCTACGGCGGCCTCGACCTGGACGCCCTGATCGACCACCTGGGCACCATCTCCTCGCCGGAGAACCCGCTGACCGCCCCGGCGGCCGACCGGATCACGGTCATCCGCTGATCGGTTGATCGCCACGGCCCGTCGCGGCGGGTCGTCGGCACGGGCCCCGGCCCACCCGGTCGACCACCGGGCGAGGCGGCCCCCGGGGGCGGTACCGGACCCACCACGTCCGGTACCGCCCCCTTCGCCGTGCGGTCGCGCCCCGGCGGGGCGGGGCGGGATCGGGAGCCCGCGGGCGGGACGGACGCTTCGGCCGGCCGGTCGGACCCGGTTCCGGAAGGATGGCGACCATGCCGCACCTCGTCGCCCCCGTCCTGACACCGGGCCGGCTCTCCGGCTCACCCCAACCGCGCCTGCGGGCCGACGGCGGACTGCTGCTGCGCCCCTGGTCACCGGGCGACGCCCCCGCCCTCGTGGAGATCTTCCGCGATCCGGCCATCCAGCGGTGGCACCTGCGCCGGGCCGACTCCGAGGAGGAGGCACGGCGGTGGATCACCGAATGGCGCCGGGCGTGGCGGGCCGAGCGGAGCGCCCACTGGGCCGTGGTCACCGACACCCCGGCCGCACCGACCGGGGACGGGGGGACGGTGGTCGGCCGGGTCGCGCTCCAGGGCGTCATTCCCATGGGGGGCCAGGCCGAGATCGCCTACTGGACCGCCCCCGACGCCCGGGGAACGGGAGTGGCCCGCCGAGCGGTGCGCGAGGTCACGGCATGGGCCCTCGGCGAGGCCGGCTTCCACCGGCTGGAGCTGGGCCACTCGACCGCCAACCCCGCCTCCTGCCGGGTGGCCGCGGCGGCCGGCTACCTCCTGGAGGGCGTCCGCCGTCGGGCCCTGCTGCACACCGACGGGTGGCACGACATGCACCTGCACGCCCGGACGGCCGAGGACCCACCGCCCGGGAGAGCCGGCCCGCCCGGGAGAGCGCGGACGTCCGGCCTCAACGCCCCGGGGGAGTCCCGGGATCGATGATCCGGTCAACCAACTCCGGTACCCACTCGACGTACTCGACCTCGGCCCCCCCGGCGTGCCGGACGTACAGGTAGCGGCCGGTGGGGCCGGTCGCCTCCGGAGTGGTGATCTCGCCGCCGGCGGTGGTCAACCCCGCGACGACCGCGTCCAGGTCATCGACGATCACCGTGGCGGAGGCGTGCCCGTAACGGGCCCGCTCCCGGGGCGGACCGGCGATCACCAGAAAGTCGCCGATCGCGGCCAACTCGATCGCGTCGAACGCGAACCGCAGATCCGGCTCCCCGCCGACCAGGGTCCGCAGCGACGGCAGGGAGGCGTCGAGGTCGTCCACCCAGAGGCGGGCGTAGGTCTTCAGGACGGTCATGTCCACTCCTGTACGTTGAGACTGCCGACCAGACCGTAAGGCGATGGCCACGGGTGGGGTAAGTACGCACTTTTCGGTAAGAGGCGCGAAGGAGGAACGGCGGGTGGAGGAGCCATCCCCCGACACGTCGGCGGCGTCACACGTGGCGCGGGCGCACCTGGTGGCTCGCGAGGTGTTCGATGTGGTCGGCACCAAGTGGGCGGTACCGGTCATCGAGGCCCTCGGCACGGACACGTGCCGCTTCGGTGAACTGCATCGGCGGGTCACCGGCATCAGCCATCGGTTGCTCACCGCCACCCTGCGACAGTTGGAGCGCAACGGAGTGGTGGATCGGACGTTCCATCCCACCGTGCCGCCACGTACCGAATACCGACTCACCCCCGCCGGCCGGGAACTGCACCACACGATCAACGGCTTCTGCCGGTGGAGTCGCCGCCACCTGGACGACATCCTCGCCTCACGGCACCGATTCGACCGGGCATGACACCCGCGTTCGCCGCCGGCACCCCCGGTGCCTCCCCACCGAGACGTGGTGACGCCGTCACGGGGAGGCCTCCGGCCCACCCGGGGACCACGGACCCTTGTCGTCGATGTCGTCCGTCCCTCACCGGCCGGTGGCCCCACCCGATGATCCGCCGTCGGTGAAGGCCGGCGTCCGGCTCGCGGTGTCCCGGGGGCATCCGACGCCCGGAGCCGGTGAGGACCTCGGGGTGAGGGGAGCGGTGGCCATGATGTTCTCCGAAGGGCCGGGGGCCGGGGGACGCACACCGGCCACGGTCGGTCGGAGGTCATCCCGGCGAACGCGGAAACACCATGGGACCTCGCGTTCGCTCGATGTGAGCTCGCGCTCGGTGGATGACCGAGACCACGCCACGGGACACCGGGCGGAACGGCGCGACGGTCGCCGGGCCGCCCCCGCCCTCACCGGGAGGTTTCCTCCGGGGAGGTCGCCATGGGCTCACGGTGTCCCGCGCATCGGGACCGGGAGCGGTATCGGGGCGCGCGGGGAGGGCCGCGCGCCCCGGACGGGT
>NZ_VKHT01000413.1 GCF_014141535.1 Streptomyces alkaliphilus
CTGCGGGGGCCACCCCCACCTCGGGCCGCCTCGGAACCCCCGTCGGGACCGCCTCCGGAATTTCTCGCCGAACCGGACACCGGGCCGGGCACGGGAAAGGATGAAACAGACACACCGGACGGTGGACTTAACCGTCTTTCAGGCTCTCCTTAACGCCGCCATAAAGGACCTCCTTGGGGCGGTAGACGCAGGTCAACAGGGCTAACGTGAGTGTCGCCAGGCGGAGTTGGCGGATCCGGACCCGGATGTTCGCGCATCGGGGCCGGTCCATTCGGTCGATCCCCACCGAGTCGCGCCGGTGGGGACCACCGCCCCCACGATGCCCCCCACAGCCGAGGAGAACGCCCGCATGTCCCCCCGACGTTCAGCAGCCGCCGTCGGCGCTCTCGCCGTCGCGCCGCTCGCCCTGAGTCTGCTGACAGCCGCTCCCGCCGCCGCCCACGGTTCCATGGACGATCCGATCAGCCGGGTCAAGCTCTGCCGCGAGGAGGGGCCGGAGGCCCCCCGCTCGGACGCCTGCCGGGACGCCGTCGCCATCGGCGGCACCCAGCCCCTCTACGACTGGAACGAGGTCAACATCCCCAACGCCGCCGGGGCGCACCGCTCGCTGATCCCGGACGGCCGGCTGTGCGGCGCCGGGCGCGACAAGTACGCCGGGCTGGACCAGGCCCGTGTCGACTGGCCCGCCACCGCGATGAACAGCGGCAACCACACCTTCCGGTACACCGCGACCGCGCCCCACCCGGGCGGTTTCGAGCTGTACATCACCACCCCCGGCTGGGATCCGACCCAACCGCTGCGCTGGTCGGACCTGGAGTTGTTCGGCGAGGTGTCCGCTCCCCCACTGGTCAACGGCGATTACGTCTTCGACGCCACGATCCCGCGGCGCGAGGGGCGCCACCTGATCTACAGCATCTGGCAGCGCACCGACAGCCCCGAGGCCTTCTACACCTGTTCGGACGTGGTCTTCGGCGCCGACACCACCGGTGCCCCCGTCGTGGAGCGACCCGCCGAGCCGGTGGATGTGACCGAGGGCGTGGACCCCACCACCGTGGGGGACCACCCCGACCACGAGCACCACCACGGCCCCGAGGAGGACTACGACGCCCTGGCCGCCGCCGAGCGGGCGGGCAAGGAGTTGGACAAGTACGACCCGAACGAGGCGACGGACGCGCCCGAGGACTCCGCGCAGGCCCCGGAGGACGTCGCCGGTGACTCCGGAGCGGACGCCGAAGAGGGTGCGAGGGGCGCGGACGGCGGGCAGCCGAACGCCCCAACCCCCCACGGAGGCGGCGACGAGGTCAGGCTGGCCACGACCGGCAGCGACCCGGGCACCATGGCCGTCGCCGTCGGCGGTGCCGCGGCTCTGGCCCTGGGCGCGGGCGTGCTGCTCGTGACCGCCCGCCGCCGGATGTCGGGGCGCAACAGCGCCTGAGACGTCCCTCCGGATCGGTGCCGTCGGCTCCCGCCCCCACCCCTGTGGGGAGTCGAGGGCACCGCCGCCCGCTTCGGCCGGAACAGGCGGAATCCGGCCGAAGCGGAGCGGACCCCGCGGCCCCCGACCCCTCGCCCGGACGGGCGGGCGTAGGGTCGGGGGCACGGTCGTGTGCGGCCCGGCGAGCGGGCCGTCGGTCAACAGGGACGGAGCACGCGTGGGCAGCACGGGGAACACCGGGAGCACGGGGAACACCGGCGTCGAGCAGCTCACCGGCGCGGTCACGGTCGAATCCGTGGAGGAGTTGCGGGAGGTGGTCGGCGAACCCCTCCCGCACGCCAGGAACAAGGTCCGGACCTCGCTGCACGCGTTGGACCGGGCGTGGTTGCAGCACGCCCCGCTCTGCCTCCTGGCCACCGCCGACGACGAGGGCAACTGCGACGTCTCACCGCGCGGGGATCCCGGACGGTGCGTCCTGGTACTGGACGACCGGACCCTCGCCCTGCCCGACCGCCCGGGCAACAAGCGGGTGGACAGCCTGCTCAACATCCTGACCAATCCCCGGGTGGGGTTGATCTTCCTGATCCCGGGACGGGGCGACACCCTGCGCGTCAACGGTCGGGCCCGGATCGTCCGGGAGGCCCCCTTCATGGACCGGATGACGGTGCGCGGACACCGCCCCCGCCTGGCGGTGCTGGTGGAGGTCGAGGAGGTCTACCACCACTGTTCCAAGGCGTTCCTCCGTTCGCGGGCCTGGGATCCGGGCAGCTGGGAACCGGGGGCCGTGCCCTCGCGCGCCCGGATCGCCAAGGCGCTGGACCGGCCCGAGGACTCCCTGGAGGAGTTGGAGGAGTACTACGGTCCCTCCTACGCCGAGCGTCTCTACGGCTGAGCCGGGGCCGGTCGACCCGGCCGCGGGACCGGGTCGACCGGCTGTCGGGGGCCCCGCCGGGCGGCGGGGCCGATGGCCCGGGCCGGATCGACCGTCAGCCGATGACGGACAGGCAGGTGGTGGGTCTCGACCGCGAGGGATCGAGGATGTTGGCCACCTCGTGGAAGACCACGCGGTCGGTCAATCCGACCCCGGCGTGCTCGGAGAGGTTGAGCGCGCACAGGTCCTGCACGAGGACGTTGCGCACCCCCGGTTCGTCGATGAACTGGCTGCGCCACGGCGTCACGATCTGGTCGTACCGGGTGGCTATGACGGTGTAGGAGACACCGGGGACGGTGTAGCCGTCCGAGTTGAGCGCGGTGAGGAAATCGGATCCGACGACCTGTTGACCGAGCGCCGGGGTGGCGAGGAACAGCGCCTTGTCCAGACCGGGGAAGATGTCCAGCAGTCGGGTGAGGCCCAGCAGGGTCGTGCCGTTGGTGCTGGGGGCGATGGCGATCAGTTCGTTGACCTTGCCGGCCGCCCCGGGGTGGTGTTTGAGGTAGTAACGGGGCATCAGGCCGCCCTGGGAGTGACCGACCGGATCGACCTCCCGGGCGCCGGTGGCCTCCAGCACCCGATCCACGAAGACCGCCAGGTCACCGGCGGACTCCTCGATGGGACCGAGGCCGTGGAAGAGGGGGACGCCGGGGAGGACTCCGTGGTCCGGGGAGAAGACGCAGAAGTCACGATTCTTCAGGTAGGGGGCCAACCCCAGCCAGTTGACGTGCTTGTTGGCGAGGGTGCCGTGCACCAGCACCACGGGGCGGGGGTTGCGCTCGGAGGGCTTGCAGGACCAGTCGTTCCAGCCACTGCTCGGAGGGGCGGCCGCGTGTGCGGCCCCGGTCGGGAGGAGGGCGACGGCCAGCGCGAACACCAGTCCTGCGCACAGGCGCGCCCATCGGTTCGGGGACAGCATCGAGTGGCTCTCCTCACGGATCACGGGAGTGGATCACTTGGGGGGTGACACCACGGCGATGCGGTCCGGACCATCATTACTGCCGAGTACATGCCAAGTTACGACCAAGTAACCAGCCCGCCCATCCTCCTTGCGGTGAAGAAGGAAACACACCGCCCCCACGGGAGATACACCATTCGCGCACCCACTCCCCCGACGGAGCCGAAGCACGACGGGGGAAGGAGTCCGATGAGGACCCCGCCGACCACCGGCGCCGGGAATCCCGCGGCGGCACCGGCAGCGGTGGTTGCACCTCCACGACGACCGGGATCGGCACACCGGCGCCCTGACCACGGCGGCGGCCCCGGACCGGTTCGGGGCCGCCGACCCCGGCGGCTAGCCTGATCGGGTGGCATCACCGGTGGAACTGGTCATCTTCGACTGCGACGGCGTGCTCGTGGACAGCGAGCGGATCGCCCTGCGCATCAACGTGGAACTCGGCGCCGAGATGGGCTGGACGATGGACGAGGAGGAGATTCTCGACCGCTTCCTGGGGCGTTCCGGGGCCGCGGTGCGGGCGCAGATCGCCGAACGCCTCGGTGAGGCCGGGGCCACCGAGTGGGATCAGCGGTACCAGGAGCGACTGCGCGCCGCGATCCCCACCGAGCTGACCCCCGTACCCGGCATCCGCTCCGCCCTGGCGGCCCTGGCCGACCGGGAGGAGCGCGGGGAGCTGCGCACCTGCATCGCCTCCAGCGGCGACCACGCCAAGATGCGCCTCACGCTCGGCACCACCGGCCTGTACCCGCGCTTCGAGGGGCGGATCTTCAGCACCACGGAGGTGGCGCGGGGCAAGCCCGCCCCCGACCTGTTCCTGCACGCCGCCCGCCGCATGGGGGCGGAACCGGCCTCCTGCGTGGTGGTGGAGGACAGCCATCACGGGGTGAACGCCGCGCGGGCGGCGGGGATGCGGTCCCTGGGATACGCCGGCGGGCTCACCCGACCGGAGCGCCTGGCCGGACCGGACACGATCGTCTTCGAGGACATGGCGCGGCTGCCGGAATTGATCTTCGGCCTGTGAGCCGGGCGCGATCCCGGCG
>NZ_VKHT01000414.1 GCF_014141535.1 Streptomyces alkaliphilus
CGCTCGTCCTCCCTGTCGGGCACGGGGCAGCGGACATCCCGGGTGCGGCGCCGCTGCCGTGGGGGACCGGTACGGCCGATCCGCCGGATCGCGGCGGTTCGGGTCGTTCCGGATCGCGTGTGGAGTATGCCTGATCAGCGGCGTCGCGTCACGGGCGGGAGGGAGTCAGCGCACCCCGGCCCGGCGCAGTGCGGCCCGTTGCGCGGTGTCCGGTAGCCGGGGGTGGATGAGGTAACACACCCCGCCGCTGCCGCTCCCGGTGCCGCCGCCGGGCAGGGGACGACGGGTGCGCAGCCAGACGGTCTCGAAGGCCCGGCGCGGGTACACCCGGCGCACGTCGGCATTGCCCCGGCCCGCGGGGTCCCGGACCACGACATCGCCGTCCTCGGTGAACCCGGCGACGACCAGCAGGTGACCGGGAGTGTTGTACCCGGCCCCGGGGAGTTCCTCCGCACGGAAGGACTGCGAGGTGATCACCGGGAGTCCGGCCGCGATCAGGTGCTCCAGGGGTTCCAACGAGGCCAATCGGGTGACGACGGCGGCCAGGCCGGGGTGATGGGCGGCGTAGGCGGTGTTGAAGGGCCAGTTGCCGCAACCCCGGTAGACGTGGTCGTAGGTGTGACGGGCGGCGTGACAGATCCAGGGGTCGTCGTGATCGGGATCGTGGTCGGCGAGGTCGGTCGGATCGGGGGCGTGGCCGTGGTGGGCGAGGACCATCTGGGTGGAGGCGGGGCTGCACCACGCCTCTCCCCCACCGGCGTACTCGGGGTGTCGACCGGTGTGGACGTACTGCGACCAGCCGGGGACGTCCAGTTCCACACCGCGTGCGGGCCCCGGCGGCACGGCCGGCACGGTCTCCCGGCGGGGGATGTCGGATGCCATGACGCCGAGCCGGCGCAGGGTCGGTGCCCCGGCGGCCCCGGGGGCGCGCAGGAACGCCACCCGCAGCCGGCAGCCGGTCATGCGGACGGGACCCCCCGGGTCGTCGAGGGCGATGGTGTCGGTGAGCACCCGGCTGGTGCCGTCGCCCTGTCCGGCGACGGAGGCCCGGCGCGGATCGAGGTCGGTGTCGTGCAGGGCCCACTCCGCGAGGGTGTACCGGGGGGAACGGCCGGTGTCGGAGTAGCGCACCTCGGCCTCGATCCGCACGCCGGTGCCCGGCGGGGTGTCGGCGTTCCAGGAGACGATGATCTCGTCGGCCGGAACGGCGGGGCGCAACCAGGGGGAGGTCCACCGGGCGGTGCCGGCGTTCTCCCGGGGGACGACCCCGTCGCCGGCCGGCCCGGTGGTCGGGCGGCTGCCGTCGAAGGTGCCGGCGGCCCAGTGGTCGGCCGTGCGCAGGACGAGCAGGTCGATGGGGTCGGCCCGGTCACCGGCCCCGGCGGGGCCGGAGGTGGCGCGGGCGGTGGGGGGAGCGGTCGAGGCCAGAAGCCCGCCGAGTGCCCCGCCGAGCAGGGTCCGGCGGCCGGTCGGGGAGGACGCTCGGGATCCGGCGTCGGAGTCCCGGGACCCGGGTGCGGCGGGTCGGACGGAGTCGGTCACGCGATGGCTCCCCTCGGATGGGCGGCCGGTCGGCCCCACGGTTCCGCCACCAGTGTGGCCGGAGCGGCCGGAGGCGGCCGGGATTGGGCCGTCGGGGGGCGCGGCCTCCGGGCCCCGCCCCCGACGGCGTGGCGCGCGTACGCTGACCCGGTGGAGGACGCACGGGTCCCCGGGCCGGACCACCGGGAGAGCGGGTCGGGGGCGTGGGCGCGGTGGTGCGCCGAACGGGTGTCCGGGCTGCCGCCCTCCGTGGGGCCGGTGCGCCTGGTGGGGATCGACGGGTACGCGGGGTCGGGCAAGAGCACCGCGGCCGACCGTCTGGCGCGGGAGCTGGCCGGGGCTCCGGTGGTGCGGCTGGACGACCTGGCCGATCACGAGGCCCCGATCGCTCCCACCGGGCGGGTGCTGCAGACGCTGGTCGAGCCGTGGAGTCGGGGTGTCGGAGCGCGTTTCGGCCTCTACGACTGGGAGCGGCGACGGATCGGCCGCGGGGTACGGGTGCCACCCGCCCCGGTCGTCATTCTGGAGGGGGTGGGCGCCGCCCGCCGGGCCCTGCGGCCCCATCTGGCGTGGTCCGTGTGGATGGACGTGCCGGCCCGCACCGCGCGGGCCCGCGGACGTCGACGGGACGGGCCGGAGCAGGCTGATTTCTGGGACCGCTGGGTCCCCCTGGAGAGGGAACATTTCGCGAACGAACCGTCATGGGCACACGTGGATTGTCTGCTTGTCCCATGGAGGGCGGGATACCATGCCCGGGTACGGACATGCCCGGAATCCGACGGGTCGAGGTGGGAAGCGCCGTTGAGGGGGTCGTCATGAGTGCCGGCGCGGGCGGACGGCGCGAACCGCATCCCGCGGCCGACCTGGCCTGGGTGCGTGGCACGGATGCCTACGTGGCGGGGGTGTACGCGGAGGCCGAGGAGTGCTTCCGCGCGGCGGTCCGCGACGATCCCGGGATGGCGGACGCCTGGCTGGGCCTGCACGCCCTGCGCGCGGACGCCGGAACGGCACTGACCCGGATGTACGCCCATCGGAGCCGCTTCGGGGACCAACGGGCCCGTCACGGACGCCCCCTGGCCTCGTGGTACTGGCTGGGTTGGTGGGTGCAACCGGTGCTGGAGACCCGGCGCGACCTCCTCCTGGCCCGGGCCTCCCACCTGCTGGACGGACGCCGCCTGACGGAGTTGGATCACGCGCTGGACGAGTGTCCCCCACCGGACTCCGACCCGGCGGCGGCCTTCCTGCACGCCTGCCGGGCCTACCTGGCCCGGGACTGGGAGACCCTCTACCGCCGCACGGCCTCGCTCCTGGATGACCCTCAACTGGGAGTGGAAGCAGGGTTGTTCGCCGGGATGGCGCGGGTTCGGATGGACATGTTCGACCAGGCCGAACCGATCCTGGCGACGGCCCTGGCACGGTGCCGCAGCGAACAGCCCCAGCGCAAGGAATTGCGGTACTGGTTGGCCAGGGCGCGGGAGGGCAACGGGCGGGGGGCGGCGGCGATCGCGCTCTACCGATCGGTGCTGGAGGCCGATCCGGGGTTCATGGACGCCGCGGCCCGTCTCCAGGCACTGGCGGACGAGGATCCCATGATCATGGCCTACGACCTCGACGTCCCGGAGGGCCACGGAGCACACGACCGACACGGCGGCGAAGGAGTCGGTCCCCGGGACGACGGGGGCCCCGGGGGCGGTGCGCCCCCCGCCGGAGCGGGGGGCGGAAGCGCCCCCGGCGGCCACCCACCGAGGGGGGACGTCGACGCGGCGGGCCCCCCGGCCACCGGGGACCGCTGGGGGGACGCCGCGCCACCGCAGCCGCCCGGCGGGCCGGAGAGGGCTCCCGGGAACGGTGCGGGTGCGACCGGTGGGGCGACCGATGAGGCCGGGGAGGCCGTGGCCGAACTGGAACGTCTGGTGGGCATGGAGCCGGTCAAGGAGCGGGTGCGGGCCATGGCCGCCCGGGCGCGCATGGACCGCCTGCGTTCCGGACGGGGCATGCCGGTGAACCCCCCGGGTCGGCACTTCGCGTTCATCGGCCCGCCCGGCACGGGCAAGACGACGGTGGCCCGGATCATGGCACGTGTCCTGCACGGCACGGGCGTCTGCCGACACCGGCGTCCGGTGGAGGTCGGCCGGGCCGATCTGCTCGAGGGGGTCCCGGGCCGAACCGCCATCAGGACCAACCGGGTGATCGAGTCGGCCCTGGGCGGGGTGTTGTTCGTCGACGGGGCCCACGCGCTGGCGCAGCCGGATCACAGCCGGGGGGAAGCGGCCGTGGGCGAGGCTCTGCAGGTTCTGCTCAGGCGCGCCGAGGAGGATCGGGACGTCCTGGTGGTGATCCTGGCGGGCCATCCGGCGGGGATGCGGCGGTTGTTGACCTCCGACCCCGCAATGGCCTCCCGGTTCCCGGTGATCGAGTTCCCCGGCTACGGCCCGGCCGAGCTGACCGCCATCGGCGAGACCGTCGCCGCCGCGCGCGGTGACGTCTGGGACCCGGAGGCGAGCGAGGAACTGCGCAGCATCTGCGAACACGTGGTCGCCGAGGGGTGGGTGGACGACCTGGGCCACGGCCGGTTCCTGCGCTCCCTCCACGATGCGAGCTGTGCCTTCCGCGACGTGCGGCTGAGCACGGCGGGCACCACCCCCGATCGGGAGGACCTGCGCACGCTGCGGCTGGCCGACCTGATCCGGGCCTACGGCGAGGTGGTGGCCGACCGGGGGATGCCCCGCCCCGACGACCGGGGGGTGCCCCCCGGAACCTGAATCGGGTTCGGGTCATCCGGCCGGTCGCGGCGGGGGCCCTACCCTTCGGGAGCCGGGGC
>NZ_VKHT01000415.1 GCF_014141535.1 Streptomyces alkaliphilus
CCCCGGAGCCCTCCACCGGGCGTCCCCCACCACCGAACGTCCCACCCACCAGAAACCAACGTCCCCGCCATGGGGAAACGTCCGGCGGAACCGCCGCGGAAACGGAGAAAAAGATGACCATCGTCGGAGTTGTCGGTGCCGGGGTCATGGGCACCGGAGTCGCCCAGAACCTCGCCCAGTACGGCTACGAGATCATCCTGGTCGACGTCAGCGAGGAAGTCCTCGCCGAGGCCCGGTCCGTGATCACCCGCAACTGCCGGGTCAGCGGCCTGATGGGCGGCCCGGCCCTGGATCCGGACGAGATCCTCGGCCGGATCACCACCGCCGTCGGCCCCGACTCCCTGGCCAAGGCCGACTTCGTGATCGAGAACGTCACGGAGGACTGGGAGACCAAGCGGGGCGTGCACATCGAGTTGGACCGGGTGCTGAGGCCCGACGCGGTGGTCATCGTCAACACCTCCGCCATCCCCATCACCCGGGTCGGCGCGGTCGGCTCCCACCCCGAGCGGGTGGTCGGCGTGCACTTCATGAACCCTGTCCCGGCCAAGCCGGTGGTGGAGCTGATCCCCGGCTTCCACACCTCGCCGGAGGTCGTCGAGGTCACCCGCCAGTTCCTGGCCGACTTCGGGAAGAAGGCCGTCCAGGTCAAGGACGCCTCCGGCTTCGTCTCCAACCGGGTGCTGATGCTCACCGTCAACGAGGCCGCCTACCTGGTCCACGAGGGTGTCGCCGACGCCCGGTCCGTGGACGAGGTCTTCCGCGGCTGCTTCGGGCACCCGATGGGCCCATTGGAGACCGCTGACCTGATCGGCGTCGACACGATCCTCTACAGCGTCGAGGTGCTCTACGAGCACTACGCCGACAGCAAGTACCGCCCCTGCCCGCTGCTCAAGCAGATGAACGACGCGGGCCTGCACGGCCGGAAGACCGGCCGCGGCTTCTACACCTACGACACCAAGGAGTGACCGACATGTCCGTGACCACCGAGAACCCCGCCGTGCCCGCTGTCCCGCCCACCGAGATCGCCGACCGCATCCACGGCTTCGTCCGGGCCCGTTTCCCGCAGGTCGAGATCGCCCCCAACCAGGACATTTTCGCCATGGGCTTCATCAACTCGCTCTTCGCCATGGAGTTGGTGATGTTCATCGAGAAGACCTTCGGCCGAAGTGTCCCCAACGACGAACTGCGCATCGACAACTTCCGCACCGTCGAGGCCATGGCCGGGCTTGTCGGCCGGCTCCGACTCGCGGTGTCCGACTCCTGAGAGGAGCACACCATGACGACTCCGATCGCGGCGCCGCCGGCGCCGCCTTCAGGAGCCCTGCCCACCATCGACCGAGCCTCGGCCCGGGCCTTCGCCGAGGAGTTCATCACCCCGGTCGCGGACGTCTACGACCGCGCCGGGGCCGTACCCGAGGAGATCCAGGAGCGGATCGGGGAGCGGGGCCTGTGGGCCCCGTTCCTCCCCACCCGCCACGGCGGACGCGATCTGGACATGGTCACTCTGGGGGCGGTGCACGAGGAGATGGGCCGGGCCTGCTCTTCGGTGCGTTCCCTGCTCACCGTGCACACCATGCTCGCTTGGGCGCTGATGCGCTGGGGAAGCGCCGAACAGATCGAGCGATGGGCGCCGGACGTCGCCACGGGGCGGGTCCGGGGGGCGTTCTGTCTCTCCGAACCCGGGGCGGGCAGCGACGCCGCCGGCATCGGCACCAACGTCCGCCCGCACAAGGGCGGCTGGCTGCTCAACGGCCGCAAGAAGTGGATCACCGGTGGCAGTCGGGCCGACCTCTACCTGGTGTTCGCCCGCAACGAGTCCTCCATCGTCGCCCTGCTGGTGCCACGCACCGCGCCGGGTGTGGGCGTCACCCCGATCGACGACATGCTCGGCACCCGTGCCTCGCTCATCGCCGAAATCGACTTCACCGACGTGGAGCTGGGCCCGGACGCGCTGCTCGGTCCGAGCTCCTTCGCCTCCGGGATGGTGCTCAGCGGCACCCTGGACCTGGGGCGTTACAGCGTCGCCTGCGGCTCGGTCGGCATCATCCAGGCCTGCCTGGAGGCGTGCGCGCACTACACCACGCACCGCACCGTCGGCGGTAGCCGGCTGCGGGACCTGGCACTGATCCGCGCCAAGCTCTCCGACATGGTCACCGACGTACGGGCCGCCCGGCTGTTGTGCGAGCGGGCCGGAGAGCTGAAGGACGCCGAGGACCCGGCGACCCTGATGGCCACGTGGGTGGCGAAGTACTTCGCCTCCACGGCCGCGGCCCGGCACTCCTCCGAGGCCGTCCAGGTGCACGGCGCCAACGGCATGAGCACCGACTACCCGGTCGCGCGGCTGTACCGGGACGCCAAGGTGATGGAGATCATCGAGGGCAGCAACGAGATCCAGCGCATAACGATCGCCGATGAGGCGTTCAGAGAGGTGGCACAGTGAGCACGGCGACAGCGCCCGAGGAGGCGCGGGGGGCCGCCGCAGAGACGGTGGACCCCTACCACAAACCGAAGCGGGGCAGCATCAAGTGCGTGGTCTGGGACCTCGACAACACCCTCTGGGACGGCGTGCTCCTGGAGGACGGCGAGGTCCGGCTGCGCCCCGGGGTGGTGGAGCACATCCGCCGTCTGGACGCGCTCGGCGTGCTGCACTCCGTGGCGAGCAGGAACGACCACGCGACGGCGATGGCGAAGCTGCGCGACCTCGGGCTGGAGGACCTGTTCCTCCACCCGCAGATCGGTTGGAACGCCAAGTCCGAGTCGGTGCGGCGGATCGCCGCCAAGCTCAACCTCGGCCTGGACTCCTTCGCCTTCGTCGACGACCAGGACTTCGAGCTGGCGGAGATGGAGTTCTCCGTCCCCGAGGTCACCCGGGTCAACGCCCTGGAGATCGACACCGCCCTGCACCGGGAGGAGTTCCTCCCGCGTTTCGTCTCCGACGAGTCGGCGCGGCGCCGCGCCATGTACCGGGGGCAGCTCGCCCGGGACGCCGAGGAGAGCGAGTTCACCGGCACCAGTGAGGAGTTCCTCGCCGGGCTGGAGATGCGGTTCACCATCGCGCCGGCCGCCCGCGCCGACCTCCAGCGTGCCGAGGAGCTGACGGTCCGCACCAACCAGCTCAATGCCACCGGTCGGACCTACTCCTACGACGAGTTGGACGCGCTGCGGGAGTCCGAGGACCACCTGCTGCTGGTCGCCGCGCTGGAGGACCGGTTCGGTTCCTACGGCAAGATCGGCCTCGCCCTGGTGGAGAAGGGCGGGGAGGACTGGTGGCTGAGGATGATGTTGATGAGCTGCCGGGTGATGTCCCGCGGCGTCGGCACCGTTCTCCTCGGTCATGTGATGGAGCGCGCCCGGGACGCCGGAGCCGGACTGCGCGCCGACTTCGTGGAGACCGGCCGCAACCGGATGATGCAGATCACCTATGCCTTCAGCGGGTTCCGCGAGTTTTCCCGGGAGGGCGACCGGGTGGTGCTCGTCGCCGACCTGTCGCAGCTCCAGGACCCGCCCGGCTACGTGCGACTGGAGGTGGGGTGATGACCCCGCCCCGGCTCGTCGACCGGGCCTCGGTCACCGCCTGGTTCCCCTTCGCGGAACCGCCCGGCGCCATCGGGGTGCGGCTCTACTGCCTGCCGCACGCCGGTGGTTCGGCCTCCGCCTTCCGCTCCTGGTTCGGCCGTGTCGGGGAGGTCTCGGTCCGTCCGGTGCAGCTCCCCGGCCGGGAGACCCGGCTGCGGGAACCGGCCTATCGCTCCATGACCGACCTGGTGCGCGACCTCACGGACGCCCTGCTCGCGGACCTGGAGACCCCGGACGGCCACCGTCCGTTCGCGATCTACGGTCACAGTCTCGGCGGCCAGGAGGGCTTCGAGGTGGTTCGCGAACTGCGCCGCCGCGGCGGTCCCACGCCGCTGCACCTGTTCGTCTCCGGTTGTCCCGCCCCCGGCGATGACCCCAACGCCCATGAGCCGCCGGTCGGTTCGATGAGCGATGAGCAGGTGGTGGCGCTGCTGCGGCGAATCGGCGGTACCCCCGAGTGGATGCTGCGCGACCCGTCCGTACTGCGGATGATCCTGCCGCCCTTCCGCGGGGACTTCGCCGTTCGGGAGTCCCACGAGCACCGGCCGGAGCCGCCGCTCACGCTGCCGATCACTGCCCTGGCGGCGGACCGCGACCCGCGCGCCGGGATCCGTGACATGGTCGGCTGGCGCCGCGAGACCACCGGGCCGTTCCGCTGCCGGGTGCTGTCCGGTGGGCACTTCGCGGTGCTGGAGCAAGCCGAGGTGACCCGGCGCCGGCTGGCCGAGGGGTTGCGGGAGGTGATGGCATGAACACGGTTGTCCCCTGTCGGTCGCTGCCCCGACC
>NZ_VKHT01000416.1 GCF_014141535.1 Streptomyces alkaliphilus
GCACCCGACGCCGGGACGCGGACCATCCGCGTCCCGGCGTCGGTGCGTCCGGCCGCCCCCGGGCCGCCCCCGGGCCGCCCGGGCTCCGGAAGCCCCCGGGGGACACGAAAGAAACCGGACGAACGGGGAAGACGGAGGGGGAACGGAGGACCGGGGCCGACGGCCACGGCACGCGGGCGTCCGCCGGAACGGGAGCCTGCGGTCCCGGCGGCGCGCCGGGCCCCCGGGGCGCCCGGAACCCCGCATACCATCTGCGGATGGCGGGGATCCCGGAACGGCACGCGACCGGGGGCCGGCGTTCGGCGGAATCCGCCGAACGCGGTGGTCCCGGCCCCGAGGACGGGCCCGACGCCGTGACCGACCCCGACCCACGAGTGAGCGATGAGGAGAAGAGGCCACGATGAGCGCAGCGGACGAGGGACGCAGCATCGGCCGTTTGGTGTCCGACGCCACGGGTGAGCTCTCCGGGCTGATGCGGGACGAGATGGAACTCGCCAAGGCCCGGCTCAAGCACGACGTGCAGCAGGCCGGCGCGGGCGGCGGAGCCCTGGCGGCGGGGGGCGTGGTCGCGATCTTCTCGCTGCCGCCCTTCGCGATGGCGCTGGGGTACTGGCTGCACGCCTGGTGGAACGTGCCGCTCGCCATCGCCTTCCTGATCACCGCCGGTGTGTTCCTGCTGGTGGCCGGGATCCTGGCGCTGGTGGGACGGGCCCTGCTGCGGCGCAACTCCCCCAAGCAGGACCTGACGGCCTCCATCAAGGAGTCGGCCGCCGTGCTCTCCCACGCCAAGCCGCACCCGCGCGGCGACGCCCCGGCCCTGCCGCCGGCCTCGGCCAACGGCGGCGGCTCCCACCGGGCCGTCGTCGAACGATGACCGACGGGGGCCGGCCTTCCGGCCGCCTCCCGCGCCCCGACGGGGATCTTCCGGCCCCCGCGCCCACGAGGTGAAAGACTCCCCGTATGACCGCACCCGAGCACTCCGAGGCGCGCGCCGCGGTCGTCCACCGGGACGGCCCCTGGATCCACCGCGACGTCGCCGCGAACGGCGCCCGCTTCCACATCGCCGAGATGGGCGAGGGACCCATGGTGCTGTTGCTGCACGGCTTCCCCCAGTTCTGGTGGACCTGGCGCCGACAGCTGCCCGCCCTCGCCGAGGCCGGCTACCGTGCCGTGGCGATGGACCTGCGGGGGGTGGGCGGCAGCGATCGCACGCCGCGCGGGTACGACCCGGTCAACATGGCGCTGGACGTCACCGGCGTGATCCGTTCCCTCGGTGAGCCGGACGCGGCGCTGGTCGGCCACGACCTGGGCGGCTACCTGGCGTGGACGGCGGCGGTGATGCGCCCGAAGCTGGTGCGCCGACTCGCCGTCTCCTCGATGCCGCACCCCCGGGCCTGGCGGGCCGCGCTGCTGCGCGACCCCCGGCAGGCGGCCGCGAGCGGCGCGGTGTGGGGGTTCCAGCGCCCGTGGCTGCCGGAGCGGCGGCTGGTCGCCGACGGGGGCGCCGAGGTCGCCCGACTGCTGGAGGAGTGGTCGGGGCCGGCGGGCGGTGTGGACGAGGAGGCCGTGGAGGTGTTCCGCCGCGCGATGTGCATCCCGCCCACCGCCCACTGCTCGGTGGAGCCCTACCGGTGGATGGTGCGTTCCCTGGCCCGTCCGGACGGCATCTCCTTCAACCGGCGGATGCGGGCCCCTGTGCGGGTGCCGACCCTGCACCTGCACGGCTCGCTGGACCCGGTGGTGCGCACCCGGAGCGCGGCGGGGTCGGCGGCCTACGTCGAGGCGCCCTACCGCTGGCGGCTCTTCGAGGGTCTGGGGCACTATCCGCACGAGGAGGACCCGTTGGCGTTCACCGCCGAGTTGGTGGAGTGGCTGCGGGATCCCGAACCCGACCGACGCTGACCCCCGGCTCCCGGCTCCCGGGGGCAAGTACCTCCGGCACGGGCGAGAAGCCGGTGCCGCGGACGATTACCGATCGCGCGGGAGGGGCAGAGTCGGTGGTATGGGCTGGACCCACGACCACCGTGATGTGGCACGCATCTCCCGAAGCGGCAATGGAGCCGTCGCACCGGCGCAGGGCGCCGGACGGCATGTCGGTTCCCTCCGCCCCGGGGATCCGCTGGTCGGATTCCCGCACCTCCTCCGGCGCCGGGCGCGCTGGGTCGGTACCCGGCTGCGCCATCCGCGCGGCTGAGCCGGTTCGCACCGAATCGGCACCCGCACCCCGCCCCGACGCCTGTTCACCCGTTCCCTATCCACCGATCCATCCGCCGAGGGCCGACGGTCTCCCGCCGCCGTCCACCGGCCCGACCCACGCACGCACCACGCTCCGCGCGCCCCGTCCCGGTATCCACCGGAGCGGGGCGCGCGGCGTCGTTCCGGCCGCCCCGCCGGCGGGCCCGGTGGGTCCGACGTCGGGCCGGTCGGGAGAGACCGGGCGGGCGGCGTCACATGGCGCAGCTCTGACTGTCCACGGCGCCGTCGGCGGCGCGACCGCGCTCCATCACCCCGGCGACCTCGTCGTTGGTCAGCGCGTAGCCGGTGTTGTCGTCGTCCAGGGACTTGGCGAAGATGACGCCCGCCACCCGGCCGTCGGGGGTCAACAGCGGGCCGCCGGAGTTGCCCTGCCGGACCATGGCGTACAGGGAGTACACGTCGCGCTGCACGGTGCCCCGGCGGTAGATGTCGGGCCCGTTGGCCTGGATGCGCTCGCGGACCCGGGCGGCCCGCACGTCGAACGGGCCGCTCTCCGGGAAGCCCGCCACGATGGCGTCGTCCCCGCCGACCGCGTCCTGGTCGGCGAACTCCAGGGCCGGGGCCTGCAGGTCGGGCACGTGCAGCACGGCGACGTCCCGCTCCCAGTCGTAGAGCACCACCCGCGCGTCGTACACCCGGCCCTCGCCGCCGATCTGCACGGTCGGCTCGTTGACCCCGCCCACCACGTGCGCGTTGGTCATCACCCGCTGGGGGGCGAAGACGAAGCCGGTGCCCTCCAGAACCTTCCCGCAGCTCGGCGCGGTCCCGGCCACCTTGACGATGGACTCCCGGGCCCGCTCCACCACCGGGCTGGAGGCCAGTGCCTGGTCGGGCGGCGGCACATCGGTGATGGTCTCGTTGGAGAAGGGCGTGAACACCTGCGGGAAGCCGTGCTGGGCGAGGATCGAACTGAAGTCGGAGAACCAGGTGTCGGCGTGGTCGGGGAGCACCCGGGAGACGCCGTGCAGCACCTGCGAGCCGCGCACCTCGCGGCCGATGGTCGGCAGTGTGGTGGTGGCCAGCGCGGAGCCGATCAACCAGGCCACCAGCAGCATCGCCAGCACGTTCACCAGGGCGCCGCCGGTGGCGTCCAGGGCCCTCGCCGGCGACCAGGTGATGTGCTGTCTGAGCCGGTTCCCCACATGGGTGGTGACGGCCTGGCCGGCGGACGCGCAGACGATGACCACCACCACCGCGGCGATCACCCACCCCGTGCCCGGGGGCGAGCCGTTGCCGATCCGCTCCCACACGATCGGCACCAGGTACAGCGCGGCCAGGCCGCCGCCGAGGAACCCGAGCACCGAGAGGATGCCGACCACGAAGCCCTGCCGGTAGCCGACGACGGCGAACCAGACGGCGGCCAGCAGCAGCAGGTAGTCCAGCGCGTTCATGACGGCAACCGTCTCATGCGGAGGGGTCCAGGGGGATCTCCCGGGTGCGATCCCATGGCCTTTCCCATCCGGCGTGACGCAAAATCAGGTCGATCACGCCGGCGGTGAACCCCCACACGAGGGCGTCGGAGACCAGGAAGGCCGACCCGCGGTAGCCGCTGGGGTGCACGACGGTGACCCGGTGGGCCGGGTCGGTCAGCCGATGGACGGGGGCGGTGAACACCCGCGCGGTCTCGCCGGGATCCACCGGGCCGACCGGGCTGGGCTCGCGCCACCAACCCAGGACGGGGGTGACGACGAAGCCGCTGGGCGGGATGAAGAGGTTCGGCAGGGTGGCGAACGGCTGCACCCCCGTCGGGTCCAGTCCGGTCTCCTCCCACGCCTCCCGCAGCGCGGCCCGTACCGGGCCCTCGCCGGCGGGATCGCCGTCCTCCGGGTCCAGGCTGCCGCCGGGGAAGGAACACTGACCGGGATGGTCGCGCAGGGTGGAGGCGCGCTGCATGAGCAGCAGCTCCGGGCCACCGGCGCCCTCCCCGAAGAGGACCAGCACCGCCGCGGGCCGCCCGCCGGCGGGCGGCGGGCGGAGCAGCCCGTCGAGCCCGCGGGCGGCGACGGTCCGCGCCGCCCGGTCGACGGGGTCGAGCCAGGAGGGCAGCCCCTTCGTGGACAGCCCGGCGGGCGTGGGGGACGCCACCGGCACGGTGCCGGCGGGG
>NZ_VKHT01000417.1 GCF_014141535.1 Streptomyces alkaliphilus
CGTTCGGGGTGTTCGGGGTGTTCGGGCGGGAAGCGGGGCGTGCGGGCCGGCGCGGGAAACGGGAACGGCCCCGACACCGGGGTTCGGTGTCGGGGCCGGAGGGCCGGAGGGCCGGGGCCGCGTCGGGACGAGCCCCGGCGCGCGGGGCGTCAGCCGTAGACGCGACGCATGGCGTAGTCGGTCATGTCGACGACCGCCTTGGCGTCGAAGACGATGCGGTGCTCCCCCTCCATGTCCAAGGCGAAGCCGTATCCGGCGGGGAGCAGGTCGAGCACCTCACCGCCGGTGACGGTGAAGTACCGCGACTCCTTGCCGGCGTACCGGCGCAACTCGCGCAGGGAGGTGAACAGCGGGATGACCGGCTCCTGCGTGGTCTGCACGGCGAGGAAGCCGGGGTTCTCGCCCCGTGGGCAGTAGACCTTCGCCCCCCAGAAGACGTCCTGGAACTCCTCGGTGGACAACCCGCCGGAGACGTAGGCGCGCAACGCGTCGGCCAGTGAGGGTGCCGCCGGGGCGGTCCCGCCCGCGCCCGTCCGCCCGGTCCGGGTATCGGGGGTGCCGTAGCCGTTGCCCGCCTGCTGGGGGTAGCCGCCCTGGTCGCCGTAGCCGGCGCCGGGGTTCTGCCCGCCGTAGGGGGATTGTTCGTGCGGCCCCGGGGCCCCGCCCTGTCCGTGCTGGTGGTGGCCCGGCTGACCGGGCTGGCCGTGCGGGGAGCCGTACGCGGTCTGGTCATAGCCGTACATGGGCGAAAGCGTAACGACTCACATCCGACCGAGAACCGCTTGCGTCTTATTACCGGTGGGTAGCATGATGGTGGTTACCTACCGGTATTGCCGGCGCCCACCGCTGCCCCCGGCAGCGGCACCGACGAGCACCCACCCCCGACACCAACGGAGTCGCCGCCATGGGGCACTACAAGTCGAATCTTCGGGACATCGAGTTCAACCTGTTCGAGGTCCTGGGCCGTGACGAGGTGTACGGCACGGGTCCCTTCGCCGAGATGGACGTGGACACGGCGAAGAACGTGCTGAGCGAGATCGCGCGAATGGCGGAGAACGAGCTGGCCGCCTCCTACACCGAGGGCGACCGGAACCCGCCGGTCTACGACCCGGAGACCCGCACCGCGCCGGTGCCGGAGGCCTTCCGCAAGAGCTACCAGGCCTACATGGACGCCGAGTGGTGGCGCCTGGGCCTGTCCGAGGAGCTCGGCGGCACCGTGGCCCCCCGCTCCCTCCTGTGGGCCTTCGCCGAGACCATCCTGGGCTCCAACCCCGCCGTGTGGATGTACGCCTGCGGCCCGGCCTTCGCCAGCGTCATCCAGGACGAGGGCACCGAGGAGCAGCACCACATCGCGCAGCTGATGGTGGACCGCCAGTGGGGCGCCACCATGGTGCTCACCGAGCCGGACGCCGGCTCCGACGTGGGCGCCGGTCGCACCAAGGCCGTCGAGCAGGAGGACGGCACCTGGCACATCGAGGGCGTCAAGCGCTTCATCACCTCCGGCGAGCACGACATGTCGGAGAACATCATGCACTTCGTGCTCGCCCGCCCCGAGGGGCACGGGCCGGGCACCAAGGGCCTGTCCCTGTTCCTGGTGCCGAAGTTCCGCTTCGACACCGAGACCGGTGAGCTCGGCGAGCGCAACGGCGTCTACGCCACCAACGTCGAGCACAAGATGGGCCTGAAGGTCTCCAACACCTGCGAGATGACCTTCGGCGCCAACGAGCCCGCCGTGGGATGGCTGCTCGGCGGCAAGCACGACGGCATCCGCCAGATGTTCAAGATCATCGAGTTCGCCCGGATGATGGTCGGCACGAAGGCCATCGCCACCCTCTCCACCGGCTACCTCAACGCGCTGGAGTACGCCAAGGAGCGCGTCCAGGGCGCGGACCTGACCCGGTCCACCGACAAGACCGCCCCGCGCGTCACCATCACCCACCACCCGGACGTGCGCCGCTCCCTGCTCACCCAGAAGGCGTACGCCGAGGGCATGCGCTCGCTGGTGCTCTACACCGCGACCGTGCAGGACGAGGTGATGGCCAAGCAGGCCGCCGGCGAGGACGCGACCGCCGCCGAGGCGCTGAACGACCTGCTGCTGCCGATCGTCAAGGGCTACGGCTCGGAGCGCTCCTACGAGCAGCTCGCGCAGTCGCTGCAGACCCTGGGCGGCTCCGGGTACCTCCAGGAGTACCCGATCGAGCAGTACATCCGGGACGCCAAGATCGACACCCTCTACGAGGGCACCACCGCCATCCAGGGCCAGGACTTCTTCTTCCGGAAGATCGTCCGCAACCAGGGCCAGGCCCTGACCGCGCTGTCCGAGCGGATCAAGGGCTTCCTCGCGGAGGCCGCGGGCGGCGAGGAACTGGCCGGGGCGCGGGACTCCCTGGCCCGCGCCGCCGGTGAGCTGGAGGGCCTGGTCGGCATCCTGCTGACCGACCTGGCCGCCACCGAGAAGGACGTGAAGTCCCTCTACAAGGTGGGCCTGAACACCACCCGCTTCCTGATGGCCGCGGGTGACGTCGTGGTCGGCTACCTGCTGCTGCGCGGTGCCGTCGTGGCCGCGGAGAAGCTGCCGTCGGCGAGCGGGAAGGACCAGGCGTTCTACGCCGGCAAGATCGCCGCGGCGAAGCACTTCGCCCGCGAGGTGCTGCCGCAGGTGGCCGTCGCCCGCGCGGTCGCCGAGGGCACCGACCTGTCGATCATGGAGCTGGACGAGGCGGCCTTCTGACCGGTCCCCCACGGGCACCCCGGAGCCGGCCCCACGGGCCGGCCCGGGCCCCGGCACCTCCCGCGCGGAGGGGCCGGGGCCCGCGCGTTTCCCGGGGTGGCCGGGCCCCTCCACCAGGGGTTCCGTCACAGGCCATCCGGGGTCGTGCCCGGCCGGCGCGGTGGGAGCGCCGGAGGGCGCTTCCGTATGCTGAGACGCATGGCGCACACCCCCCACACCGGTGATTCCCGGCAGGTCCCCGCCCCCGAGGCCACCGTCGACGCGGCGGGACGGGCGCACGCCGAGGACCTGGCCGCCTGGCTGGCCGTCTCCCCCTCGCCGTACCACGCGGTGGCCAACGCCGCCGCCCGACTGGAGAAGGCCGGGTTCCGACGGCTGCTGGAGACCGACGCCTGGGACGACACCGCCTCCGGGGCCGGTGGCCGGTACGTCATCCGCGGCGGTGCCCTGATCGCCTGGTGGGTGCCGGAGGGGGCCACGCCCGCCACGCCGTTCCGGATCGTCGGCGCGCACACCGACTCCCCCAACCTGCGGGTCAAGCCCCTCCCCGACACCGGGCGGGCCGGCTGGAAGCAGATCGCCGTGGAGATCTACGGCGGCACCCTGCTCAACACCTGGCTCGACCGCGACCTGGGCCTGTCCGGGCGGCTGGTGCTGCGCGACGGCACCACCGTGAACGTGCTGGTGGACCGCCCGCTGCTGCGGGTGCCGCAGCTCGCCATCCACCTCGACCGGCAGGTCAACGAAGGGCTGAAGCTGGACCGTCAGCAGCACCTGATGCCGATCTGGGGCCTGGGCCGGCCCACCGAGGGCGAGCTGATCGCCTTCGTCGCCGAGGAGGCCGGGGTGGGTGCCGGCGAGGTGGCGGGCTGGGACCTGATGACGCACAGCGTCGAGCCGCCCGCCTTCCTGGGGCGGGACCGCGAACTGCTGGCCGCGCCCCGCCTGGACAACCTGCTGTCCGTGCACGCCGGCACCGTCGCGCTGGTGAACGCCGCGACCGCCGGCGGCGCGAACACCGCCGGGGAGCCGGTGATCCCGGTGCTGGCCGCCTTCGACCACGAGGAGAACGGCAGCCAGGCCGACACCGGTGCCGAGGGCCCCCTGTTGGGTGGCGTGCTGGACCGGATGGTCGCCGCGCGCGGCGGCTCCTTCGAGGACCGCGCCCGCGCGTACGCGGGGAGCGTGTGCCTGTCCTCCGACACCGGCCACGCCGTGCACCCCAACTACCCGGAGCGGCACGACCCGGACCACCGGCCGATCGCGGGCGGCGGCCCCATCCTCAAGGTGAACGTGAACCAGCGGTACGCCACCGACGGTATCGGCCGCGCGGTGTTCGCCGACGCCTGCGAGCGGGCCGACGTGCCGTGGCAGAGCTTCGTCTCCAGCAACGCCATGCCCTGCGGCACCACGATCGGTCCGATCACCGCCGCCCGGCACGGCATCGCCACCGTGGACGTCGGGGCGGCGATCCTGTCGATGCACTCCGCGCGGGAGCTGTGCGGAGCGGCCGACCCGCACTTCCTGACCCGGGCGCTGGAGGCGTTCGTCTCCGCGCCGGGACCGGCGGGCGGGGTGCGCTGAGCGCCCCGGCGCCCGCGCCCGTCCCGTTCACGCCCTCCC
>NZ_VKHT01000418.1 GCF_014141535.1 Streptomyces alkaliphilus
CCGCCGAGGCCGCCGCCGCTCCCCCAAGCCCCGCCGCTCCGCCCTGTTGACCGTCGCCGCCCCCTCGCTGTGCGTACTGGGGGTCACCGCCGTCGCCACCGCCTCGGTCACCGGCAACGACGCCCCCGGCGAGGCCGGCGAGGACATCGCCCTCGGTGGCGAGGAGATCGACGAGGAGGCCGCCGAGGCCGCCCGCGCGGCGCACGCGGTGGCGAACAAGCAGTTCGACACCCAGCTCCAGGGTCTGACCGCCGCCGCCGACGACTACGCCGAGCGCGCCAGCCGCACCCAGGGCCGCATCGACCTCGCGGAGCGCAAGGCCGAGGAGAAGCGCCAGGCCGAGGAGGAGGCCGAGCGCAAGAGGGAGGAGGCCAAGCGGCTCGAGGAGCTGCGGCCCAAGTTCTTCCTCCCGGTGGAGCGGCGCGGCCTGAGCGCCGTCTACGGGCAGTCCGGCCTCAACTGGGCGAACCTGCACACCGGCATCGACTTCCCCGTGCGCTACGGCACGCCCGTGCGGGCCGCCACCGACGGCACCATTCGCACCCAGTACCACGTCTCCTACGGCAACCTCATGATCATCACCGCGCCGGACGGCACCGAGACCTGGTACGCCCACCTGGGCAGCTACGTCTACCAGTCGGGCTTCGTGCAGGCCGGCACGGTCGTCGCCTACTCCGGCAACTCGGGCAACTCCATGGGCCCGCACCTGCACTTCGAGGTGCGTCCCGGCGGCGGCTCCGCCGTCGACCCGGCCGCCTGGCTGCGCAGCAAGGGCCTCGAGCCCTCCTGAGCGACCCGATCGTCGAGCGCCGCGGGCGCGACCGGACACCCCCGGTCGCGCCCGCGCCGTTTCCGGCATCCGTGCGCCCGGGCCCGACCGCCGGGCATCCCCCGACGGTCCCGGCCGAGAGCCAACGACGGGACGACCTGCGACTGCTGTGGTGGTTCGCCAAGCCGTACCTGCTCCTACCGCCCGTTCTGCTGCTGCTCCTGGCGTGGTTCGGTCCCCGATCCGTCCGGGTGCCCGCCCCCATGGCGTGGCTTCAGTTGGCCGGGACGGTGCTCGTGGTGCAACTGTTCCTCCTGGCCCTTCTGTACTGCACGTGGCGCTGGTGGCGGATGACACGCGGCCCCCGGGAGTCGCTGGGCACGTGCCGCCACGCAGTGCTCCGGGACCCGGCCACCAACATCATCCGGCTCGCCGTCCTTCCACGCGACGAGCGCGAGGGGGACGTGCCCGAGTACGTGCTGACGCCGGCTTTGGGTCTTCCGTGGAGTCCGGAGGTGGGCCCCCGTGGAACTCCGGTCGAGGGCTGCTCCCGGCCGAGGGCACGACGGAGCTCCTGCGCTTCACCCACGGGGGACGAGAGGCGATCCTGCCGCGTATCGGAGGCCGGCTCCATCGGCCCCGGCGGGTCTTCGTCGAGGCCGAGGGGTTCGACGAGAAGCACCGCACCACCCTGCACGACCTCCTCGGCGCCCGCACCGTCCTGTGACCCTCGAGGCCCGGGGCGGGACGGCCGGCGGCCCGTCGTGCCGTCGATGAGTTCGCGGAGGATGTCCGCGTGGCCCGCCCACCGGCCGGCCTCCCGGATCATGTGGGTGAGCGCCCACCGGACGGTGGGGAGCCGGGCGACCCGGCCGTGACCGCACGGTCTTCCACCCGGAGCCCCGGAGGGGGTGCCCGGTCGACACCCCGCCCGGGGCGGGTTCCGGGGCGGGTCAGAGCTTCTCGACGGGGGCGTAGCGCAGCAGCAGCCGTTTCGGCTTGTCGCCGCCGAAGTCGATGGTGGCCTCGGCCCGGTCGCCGGCGCCCTGGACGGATACCACGGTGCCCAGGCCGAAGCTGTCGTGGGTGACCCGGTCGCCCGGCGCCAGCGCCACGACCGGCCGGTCGACCATGCGGCCGGTGGCGAACCCGCGGGTGACGCCGCCGCCGCGTCCGGCCCCGCGTCCGCCGGCGGACCGCCCGCCGGAGGGGCCGGCGGAGGCGGCCGGGGTGGACGCGCCGGAGCGGCGCCACTCCAGGTGGCTGTCGGGGATCTCCTCCAGGAAGCGGGAGGGCGGGTTGTACTGCGGCTGACCCCACACACCGCGCAGCACCGAGCGGGTGACGTAGAGCCGTTCGCGGGCGCGGGTGATGCCGACGTACGCCAGCCGGCGCTCCTCCTCCAGCTCCTTCGTCTTCCCCAGTGACCGCTGGTGCGGGAAGACGCCGTCCTCCAAGCCGGTGAGGAAGACGACGGGGAACTCCAGGCCCTTGGCGGTGTGCAGGGTCATCAGGGTGATGACGCCGCCCTCGGGGGTGCCGTCGCCCTCCGCGCCGTTCTCCCCGTCGGGGCCGTCGGGGATCTGGTCGGAGTCGGCGACCAACGCCACCTGCTCCAGGAAGTCGGCGAGGGTGCCGGGGTCGCCCTCCGGCCGGTTCTCCTCGAACTCCAGGGCCACGGCGGCGAGTTCCTGGAGGTTCTCCACCCGGGTCTCGTCCTGCGGGTCGGTGGAGGCCTGCAACTCCGCGAGGTAGCCGGTGCGTTCGAGGACCGCCTCCAGGACGGTGGCCGGGCCGGCGCCGGACTCGGCGATCGTGCGCAGCTCCTCCAGGAGCTGGTTGAAGCGACGCACCGCGTTGGTGGAGCGGGCGGCCATGCCGTACGCCTCGTCCACCCGGCGCAACGCCTGCGCGAAGGAGATCCGTTCGCGCAGGGCCAGCGCCTCGATCATCGCCTCGGCGCGGTCGCCGATGCCGCGCTTGGGCACGTTGAGGATGCGGCGCAGCGGCACGGTGTCCTCGGGGTTGGCCAGCACCCGCAGGTAGGCGAGGACGTCACGGACCTCGCGGCGCTCGTAGAAGCGGACGCCGCCGACCACGCGGTAGGGCAGGCCGACCCGGATGAAGACCTCCTCGAACACCCGGGACTGGGCGTTGGTGCGGTAGAAGACGGCCACGTCGCCGGGGCGGGCCTTCCCCGCGTCGGTGAGGCGGTCGATCTCGTCCGCGACGAACTGCGCCTCCTCGTGCTCGCTGTCCGCGACCCAGCCGACGATGCGGTCCCCGTCGCCGGCCTTCGTCCACAGGTTCTTCGGGCGACGGTTCTCGTTGCGCTCGATGACGGCGTTGGCGGCGGAGAGGATGGTCTGGGTGGAGCGGTAGTTCTGCTCCAGCAGCAGGGTGCGGGCCTGCGGGTAGTCCTCCTCGAACTGGAGGATGTTGCGGATGTTGGCGCCCCGGAAGGCGTAGATGGACTGGTCGGCGTCGCCCACCACGCACAGTTCGGCCGGCTCGACCGCGCCCGGGTCGGCGGGTTCGCCGGGGGCGGGGGCCGTGCCGACGAGTTCGCGGATCAGCCGGTACTGGGCGTGGTTGGTGTCCTGGTACTCGTCCACCATCACGTGCCGGAAGCGGCGCCGGTAGTGCTCGGCCACGTCCGGGAACGCCTGCAGGAGGTGGACGGTGGTCATGATCAGGTCGTCGAAGTCCAGCGCGTTGGCCTCGCGCAGCCGCGACTGGTAGAGCGCGTACGCCTCGGCGAGGGTCTTCTCGAAGCCGTCGTTCGCGGCGGCGGCGAAGTCCTCGGGGTCGATCAGTTCGTTCTTGAGGTTGGAGACCTTCGCGCTGAAGGACTTGGGCGGGAACCGCTTGGGGTCCAGGTCCAGGTCGCGGCAGACCAGCGCCATCAGCCGGCGGGCGTCGGCGGCGTCGTAGATGGAGAACGAGGAGGTCAGGCCGAGGTGCTTGCTCTCCCGGCGCAGGATGCGCACGCAGGCGCTGTGGAAGGTCATCACCCACATCGCGCGGGCGCGGGGGCCCACGAGGTCCTCCACCCGCTCCTTCATCTCGCCGGCGGCCTTGTTGGTGAAGGTGATGGCGAGGATCTGGCCGGGCTGGACGCCGCCCGCGGCCAGCAGGTGGGCGATGCGGTGGGTGAGGACCCGGGTCTTGCCGGAGCCGGCGCCGGCGACGATGAGCAGAGGGGAGCCGGAGTGCGCCACGGCGGCCCGCTGGTTCTCGTTGAGGCCGGTGAGCAGGGTCTCGGCGTCGATGACGGGCCGGGGGGCGCCGTCGCGGTACCAGCCGCCGCCGCTGACGGGTTCGGCGTCGGGGGCGCCGAAGGTCTCGGGGAACAGCCCGTCGGGGAGGTCCTCGGCGGCCGGGCCGGGAGCGGCGTCGCCGGCCGGGTCGACGGGCGGGGGCTCGTGGTCCCACCCGTCCCCCCACAGGGCTCCGTCGGGCCCCGTGTCGGGGGCGGTGCCGGCGGCGGGGTCGGGCGCGGGCTCGGCCGGTCCGTTGCCGAACGGCAGCCCGTCGGCGGCGTCGTCGAAAAGGGTGCTCATCGTTGACCGAGTCTAGGCC
>NZ_VKHT01000419.1 GCF_014141535.1 Streptomyces alkaliphilus
GGAGGGCATGGTCACCAGAGGAGCATATCTACGCGCGTAGCGACCTGTCATCCCCCGGGCGGGCCGGTTCGCAGCTCCGGGTCGGGCGTTCGAGGGCCCGGCCCCCCGACCGATTCGTACCACCGGTCCGGGAACCACGCACCGCTGCCGGGAGCTCCCACCGGTACCCCGGCACGGGGGCGGTCCGCGGCTTCCCTCCCACCCCCCGCCGGTCCCTCGAGCCGGTCCGCGGAGCCGGACGGCCGGGCCGGTCGGGGGTCGGGCAGAATCGAGCCATGACCAGTGAGCCGCAGGAGTACGCAGACCGCAGCTACCGTTCCGGGCCCGCGATCGCCGGTGGGGTCCTGCTGCTCGGCCTGGCGGCCTGGATGGGCGGCGACGCCCTGCTGCGGGGGGACGGGCGGGTGCCGTTGTTCGCCGTCGCGGGCCTGCTGACGGTGGTTCCGTTGATCGTCGCCTTCACCGTGCGACCGGTGGTCCTCGCCGGTGACAACCGGGTTCTGATCCGCAACCCCTTCCGCACCATCCACGTCCCCTGGGGAGCCGTGGAAACCGTCCGGGCCCGCTACTCGGCGGAGTTGCTGACCGAGGGGGCGGTCTACCAACTGTGGGCGATCCCCGTCTCGCTCCGGGAACGGGGCAAGGCCACCCGTCACAACCAGCGGCTCGCCGCCGGCGAGGAGCCGCGCGGAGGGCTGCTCGGGACGATGCGCGGTCCCTCGGCCCCGCAGGACAACCAGCCCCGCACCGCGCCCGCCGACGCCTCGGTAGCGGAGCTGCGGGAGCTCGCCGAGCGTCGTCGGGAGGAGCCGGAGGCGGCCGGCACGGTCACCATCCGATGGGCGTGGGAGCTCATGGCGCCCGCGGCCTTCGGCGCCCTGCTCCTGATGATTCTCTGGGTCACCGGCTGACGCGCCCCCACCGGGCCCGACCCCACCGCGCGGGATCGGACCCGGCCCCCGGTGGCCGGAGGAATCGCCGGCTTCCCGGGATCGGGCCCGGGCCCGCCCCACCCCGGGAAGCCGGACGGTCACAGCCCGGCGGCCTCCGCCAGGTCACTCCGCAGCGCCGCCAACCGTCGGGCGGCCTCCGCCCGCGCGGCGGGCAGCCCCTCCCGGTCGGCCACCGGCACCACGACCTCCAGGTAGCACTTCAGCTTCGGCTCGGTGCCGCTGGGCCGGACGATGACCCGCCCGTCCGACAGGTCGTACCGCAGACCGTCGGTGGGCGGCAGCCCGTCCACCCCGTCCCGCAGGTCCGCCGCCCGGCGCACCGGGCTCCCGGCGAGGGTCGCCGGAGGGGTCTCCCGCAGCCGTGTCATGGCGGCCCCGATCAGGGAGAGGTCGGCCACCCGCACCGACAACTGGTCGGTGGCGTGCAGGCCGTGCTCGAGCGCCAGGTCATCGAGCAGGTCGGTCGGGCCGCGTCCCGCCTCCTTCAGGACGCTCGCCAGTTCCGCGACCGCCAGCGCCGCCGTGATCCCGTCCTTGTCGCGCACCCCCTCCGGATCCACGCAGTATCCGAGCGCCTCCTCGTACCCGTAGCGCAGGTCCTCCACCCTGGAGAGCCACTTGAACCCGGTCAGGGTGTACCGGAAGGGAAGACCGGCGGCCCGCGCCATGCGTTCCACCAGGGAGGAGGAGACGACCGAGGCGGCCAGGGTGCCGGCGGCGCCCCGACGGATCAGGTGGGCGGCCAACAGCGCGCCGACATCGTCGCCGCGCAGCATCCGCCAACCCTCCTCCCGGGAGGCGTCGGGCACGGCCACCGCACACCGATCGGCGTCCGGGTCGGAGGCGATGATCAGATCCGGCCGTTCCCGGCGGGCGGTGGCGAACGCCAGGTCCATCGCCCCCGGTTCCTCCGGATTGGGGAACGCCACGGTGGGGAAGTCGGGGTCCGGCTCGGCCTGCTCGGCCACCACCACCGGCTCGGGGAAGCCGGCGCGCCGGAACGCCTCCACCACCAGCGGCCCCCCGACGCCGTGCAGCGGGGTGTACACCACCCGGACCCCGCGCGGTGAGTCGGGGGCCGTGACGGTGCCGGCCCGCTCCAGGTACGCCTCGACGATCTCCTCGCCGAGCACCTCCCCCGCTCCCTCGGGGCGGGGGACCCCGGCGAGGGGCCCGACCGCCGCGATGCGGGCCGCGATGTCGGCATCGGCCGGCGGCACGATCTGGCTGCCGTCCCCGAGGTACACCTTGTAGCCGTTGTCCCGGGGCGGGTTGTGGCTGGCGGTCACCATGACGCCGGCGGCGGCTCCCAGCCGGCGGACGGCGAAGGCCAGCACCGGAGTGGGCAGCGGCCGGGGCAGCAGCAGCGCCCGCAGGCCGGCCCCGGTGATCACGGCCGCGGTGTCCAGGGCGAAGCGCTCGCTCATGTGGCGGGCGTCCCAGCCGATGACCACCGCGGGCGGGTCGCCCGCCTCCCCCGGAGTCGCGGTGTTCCCCACGTCCCCGGGGTCCATCCCGGCCCGGTCGCGCAGGTACGCCGCCAGGCCGGCGGCGGCCCGGATGACCACCGCACGGTTCATCCGCGTCGGTCCGGCCCCCAGTTCGCCGCGCAGACCGGCGGTGCCGAACTCCAGGGTCCCGGAGAAGCGGGCGGCCAGCTCGGCACGGGCCGTGCCGGCGGCCCCTTCGCCGGCGGCTCCCTCCCGGTGCGTCCCGGTGGCCTCGGCGCCGACGGCCCGGATCAGCTCGGCCAGCTCGGCGCGGGTCCCGGGGTCGGGGTCCTCGGCGAGCCAGGTTCGGGCGGCGGCCAGGGGGTCGGGGGCGCCGGCCCCGACGGGCGCGGCGTTCACAGCCGCTCCAGCACGCGTGCCAGCAGGTCGCCCATCCGCACGGCCGACTCCCGGCCGGCCTGCAGGACCTCCTCGTGGTTGAGGGGCTCCCCGGTGATGCCGGCGGCCAGGTTGGTCACCAGGGAGATGCCCAGCACCTCCGCGCCCGCCTCGCGGGCGGCGATCGCCTCCAACACGGTGGACATGCCGACCAGGTCACCGCCGATGGCCCGTACCATCCCGATCTCCGCGGGGGTCTCGTAGTGCGGCCCGGGGAACTGCACGTAGACGCCCTCCTCGAGATCGGGCTCGATCTCCCGGCACAGCGCCCGCAGTCTGCTCGAATACAGGTCGGTGAGGTCCACGAAGTTGGCGCCCACCACGGGAGAGGTACCGGTGAGGTTGATGTGGTCGGAGATGAGGACCGGCTGGCCGGGCCGCATCCCGGGCCTGACCCCGCCGCAGCCGTTGGTGAGCACCACGGTCTTGCAGCCGGCGGCCACCGCGGTGCGCACGCCGTGCGCCACGGCCGCCACGCCTCTGCCCTCGTAGTAATGGGTGCGCCCGAGGAAGACCAGAACCCGGACGGAGCCGATGAGGTGCGACCGCACCACGCCCGCGTGGCCGGCGACGGCCGGCGGTGGGAAGCCCGGCAGCTCGGTGACCGGGAACTCCGCCTCGGGGGCGCCCAGCACATCGGCGGCGGGCACCCAGCCCGAGCCCATGACGAGGGCCACGTCGTGCCCGGCGACCCCGGTCAGCTCGCGTACCCGGCCCGCGGCCTCCTCGGCCATGCCCACAATTTCGGAAGCGTTCACGAAGGGAGGGTAACGGTTTTTCGCCTACGCGCGTAGACCGTCGGATGGGGCGTAACCGGACCGATGCCCCGGAGCGCGTTCCGAGCACTTTCCCCACACGGTCCCGTCACAGAGGGAACCCGACCGACAGCGGTGTGCGGCGATCGGTCCGCGGTGGTCGACGCGGGGCGGGCACGGGCTCCCGGGCGACGGCGCTCAGCAGGGCCGTTTGCGCAGCTCGGTCACATAGTCATGGGGTGCGCCCGCCGACTCGGCGGCGTCCGCGACCTCCCCGAGGTAGCGGGCGGAGGGCAGGCCGCCCTCGTAGCCGTTGAGGACGTACAGCCAGGCCGGGAGGTCCCCCTCCAGGGTGTGCACCCGGACGCGCATCCGCCGGTAGATGTCCATGCCGACACCCTCCCAACGGTCCATCGCGTCCTCGTCCATGGGCGCGATCTCGTACAGCGCGACGAAGACCTGGGCGCGGGGGGCCTCCACGATGGTGGCCAGTGCCCCCTCCCAGCCCATGTGTTCCCCGCCGAAGGTCAGCCGCCAGTCCGACAGCCAGCCCGTGCAGCGCAGGGGGGAGTGGGGCGCACGCCGCGCCATCAGGCGGGGATCGAGATTGCCGGCGTAGGCGGCGTAGAGCGACATGGACCCGAGACTACGGGAGGGGGGTCCGAGTCCGCCGTAGTGTCGCGTCCCCCGGATCGTGCCGCTGTTCGGTGGCCCCGCCCCGGGTACGGGGGGTGGT
>NZ_VKHT01000042.1 GCF_014141535.1 Streptomyces alkaliphilus
ACCCCGACCCCGCGCGCCCGGTGGCGGACGCGGCACGGGCGCCCGGGCCCGACCTCCCCCTCGCCTCCGCCGTCGAGGTCGAGGCGCGGACCACCGAGCCCGGCGGCATCCCACCCGGGCTGGGAAAACGCCTGCACCCCGTCACCCCGTGGCGGCGCGCCTGGGCCCCGCTGGCCGGCCTGGGCGCCCTGCTCCTCCAGGACCCCCAGCGGATGCGTGCCGCCGCCGAGCTCGGCGTCGCCTGGGTGCTGGTCATCCTGGGCACCGTACTGGCGATGGCCGCCCTCTACGGCTGGCTGTCCTGGCGGGTCACCCGCTATCTCGTCACCGACACCGAGCTGCGCATCCGCACGGGCCTGCTCTTCCGACGCAGCGCCCACCTGCGGCTCGACCGCATCCAGTCCATCGACGTGACCCGCCCCCTGCTGGCCCGTGCCCTCGGTGTGGCGAAGCTGAAGATGGATGTCGTCGGCTCCGGCGACAACGACGAACTGGCCTTCCTCGGCGAGGCCGAGGCCCGCAAGCTGCGCGCCGAACTGCTGGCCCGCGCCGCCGGCATCTCCCCCGAGGCGGCCCCGGAGGCCGGTGAGGCACCCGCCACCGAGCTGTACCGGGTGGACGGCCGCACCCTCGCCACGGCGCTCGCCCTGCTGGGCACCGGCTGGGGCATGCTGCTGCCGCTGGCGTTCCTCATCCCCTTCATGTGGTGGGGCACGACCAGCGTCTTCATCACCATCATGGTCGCCGTGCCGATCCTCGCGACCATCTGGCGCAGCACCGTCGGCGCCTTCCTCACCCAGTACGGCTGGACCGTGGCCGAGTCCGCCGACGGCCTGCGGTTGGACCACGGCCTCCTCCAGCGCGACCACGCCACCGTGCCGCCGGGGCGGGTGCAGTCGGTGCGCATCGTGGAGCCCCTGCTGTGGCGGCGGCGCGGCTGGGCCCGGGTGGAACTGGAGGTCGCCGGCGGGGGACACGAGGCCGGACTGCTGGTGCCGGTGGCCGACCGGGCGATGTGCGCGGCGCTGATCGGCCGCATCCTCCCCGACACGGACATCGACGCCGCGATCGGCTCCGTGCGGCCGTCCCCCGCCCGCGCCCGCTGGGCCGTCCCGATCTGGCACAAGGGGTACGGGCACGGGGTGACCGACACCGTCTTCGTCGCCCGCAGGGGCCGGCTCAGCCGAACCCACACGCTGGTGCCGCACGCCAAGGTGCAGAGCACGCGCATCACCCGGGGACCGTGGATGCACCGCCTGCGCCTGACCGACATCCATGTGGAGCACGGCGCCAACGGCACCGTCGTCGCCCGGTTGCAGGACTCCGAGCGGGCCGTCGCCGAGTTGACCGCGCAGGCGGACCGGTCCCGTCTGGGGCGGCGCACCGCCCGTCCCGAGCGCTGGCTGACCTGAGGACCGGCCCCGGGGCGGGACATCCCCGTACGCCCCGCCCCGGGTCGTCGGGATCACCCCCGGGCGGTCTTCCGCCGGACGCCCGCCCCGGGACAGGATCGTGTCCATGCATCCGGAGAACCACGCCCCCACCGACGGCGGCACCGCCCCCGCGCACACCGACCCGCACGTCCTGCTGGAGACCCTGGTCACGAAGGGTCGCCGGGGCGAGTCGGCGACCCGCGAGGAGGCGCTGGCCGTCCTCGCGCTCGATGACGCGGACACCCTCGACCTCGTCGCGGCGGCGGGCCGGGTGCGCCGCCGGTGGTTCGGTCGCCGGGTCAAGCTGAACTACCTGGTGAACCTCAAGTCCGGGCTCTGCCCCGAGGACTGCGGGTACTGCTCCCAGCGGCTCGGCTCGAAGGCGGAGATCCTCAAATACACCTGGCTCAAGCCCGAGGAGGCCGCCCGGGCGGCCGGCGCGGGCGTATCGGGCGGCGCCAAGCGGGTCTGCCTGGTCGCCAGCGGACGCGGCCCCACCGACCGCGACATCGACCGGGTCTCCGGCACCGTGGAGGCCATCAAGGAGGAGCATCCGGAGGTCGAGGTCTGCGCCTGCCTCGGGCTGCTCTCCCCCGGTCAGGCCGAGCGGCTGCGGGAGGCCGGCGCCGACGCCTACAACCACAACCTCAACACCTCCGAGGAGATGTACGGGGAGATCTGCACCACCCACGGCTACGAGGACCGCAAGGAGACCGTGGGCATGGCCCGGGGCGCCGGGCTGTCCGCCTGCTCCGGACTCATCGCCGGCATGGGCGAGAGCGACGCGGACCTGGTGGACGTCGCCCTGGAGCTGCGCGCCCTGGACCCGGACTCCGTACCGGTGAACTTCCTCATCCCCTTCGAGGGCACACCGCTGGCCGAACGGTGGGAGCTGACGCCGCTGCGGGCGCTGCGCATCCTGGCCATGGTGCGCTTCGTGTGCCCGGACGCGGAGGTACGGCTGGCCGGTGGACGCGAGGTACACCTGCGCGGCCTCCAGCCGCTGGCCCTGCACGTGGCCAACTCCATCTTCCTGGGCGACTACCTCACCAGCGAGGGGCAGGCCGGGAAGGCGGACCTGGAGATGATCGCGGACGCCGGGTTCGAGGTGGAGGGGGCCGGGACCGAGACCCTGCCCGAGCACCGGACCGAACCGCGCACGGACCTGGTGACGGTGCGTCGACGGGGTGCCGGCACCGACGTGGCGCCCAACGCCTGAACCGTTCCCCCGGCCGGCCGGCGCGTCCGCTCCGGGGGCTTCCGGGGCTTCCGGGGGCTTCCGGGGCTTCCGGGGCGTTCTCCCACGGACGCGGTGCGGTGTGGGGGTGCGCGGGGGCGTCGGCGGTGATCCGACGGCGCCCGCGCGCCCCGTCGATCAGCCGGCCGGGGTGCGGCCGGCGTGCGCCTCGATGGCGGCGTGCAGCGCCTTCACCTGCCGGCGGATGCCGAACATCGCCCACATGGCCGAGGGCCGTCCCACGTGCCGGCCCCAGCCGGGTGAGACGTTCCACCGGGTGCCGTTCATCGTCAGCGCGAGGTTCTGGCCGAAGGTCACGGCCATCGGCTTGGCCACCACCGCGCCGGCCGGCGCCCGGTCCACCGGCTCGCCCCCGTCCCCGTACAACTCCACCACGCCGTTCGCGACGACCACGCGGCCGTGCTGGGCCACCGGCTTGAGCCCCCGGCCGATCTGCGTCTCGTCGAACTCCACCGTCTCCGGGCCCGTTGTCATGTGCGTCCTCTCCGGCCTCTTGGGCTCCTTCGGCCGGGTCACCGCCGCGCGGGCGCTCCCGGCCCCTTTCACCTTTTTCACCTTCTCCCGGCGGCCGGGGACCGGGATCGGTTCGTCAGGCCAGGGCCCCGGCGGGACGGAGAGCCAGCGTCGAGGCCATGCCCGCCGCGATCTCCAGCATCTCCGGTCCGGCCGCCTCGCCCGGCCAGGTGACGGTGAACTCGAGCACGCCCTCGGGGTAGTGGTCCGGCAGGACGAACCAGCTGATGCTCTCGCGCAACGCGGGCCGTCCGTCCGTGCCCTCGCCGTCGAAGACCACCTCGTAGGTCCGACATCCGGGCCCCAGCGGCAGCGCGACCTCCGTCACCTCCGGCGGAAGGTAATGATAGGGCTGCTGCGCGCCCACGACCTCGGCGATCGCCGCCGTGGTCCGCCCGGCCTCCGGCGGCAGTTGCGGCACCACCCGGGCGGTCGCCGGGACCAGCGGACGGGTCACGCGCGGCACCATCGGCACCAGGGCCGCGACGGGCCCCGCGCCCAACTGCCCGGCCTGCTCGCACAGCACCCGCAGCTCGGGCAGGACCGAGGCGGCGTAGGCGTGGTCCAAATCCCCGCCCCGTTCGGCGATTCGGCGGGCGGCCTCCTCCGGTCCGTCCACCGCGCGCGCGTCGAGGAACACCCACTGCTCGTCCGGCAGCTCGAAGCCGGCCGTCCAATCGGTCATGTCGTCATCCCTTCGGCTTCCCCCGCCCCTCGCCTGCCCCGATTCGGGGCTTCGGCACACATTTCGTCCCGATGTATGTGCGAAGGAGTGGTGGGAAGCGCCGAACATGACGCCGACCTGCCGATTCGTCACCGGCACGGGAGACGAACGGGGTTCGTTCCGGATCCCGCGCTCCGGGGAGGGAGCGGACGAGGCGCTTCCCCGGGTCGGCCCGCTCTCAGGTCGCCTCGCGCAGACCGAGACTCGCGGCCATCCGCTCGGCCATCTCCTCCACCACCGGCCCCGAGGCGAGGTCCGGCCAGGAGACCGTGAACTCCAGCAACTGATCCGGAAGCTGCTCGGGGAAGACGAACCAGCTGATCTGTTCACGGAGTATCGGACGTCCGTCCGGTCCCTCTCCGGAGAAGACCACTTCCCGCAGGCGGCAGGCCGGGCCCAGCGGCAACTCCACCTCCGTGATTTCGGGAGGCCTGCTGTGATAGGGATGCGTCACCCCGAGCACGTCCATGAGGGCTTCCATCGTGCGCCCGGCCTCCGGGGGCAACTGGGGCGCCACATAGGCGGTGACCGGAATCAATGGACGGCGGTCCAACGGAATCGTGGGAACCATCACCGCCATCGGTGCCGCACCGAGCCTCACCGCCTGCTCACAAATCTCCCTGAATTCAGGCAACAGGAGTCGGGCGTATTCCTCATCCTCCTCACCGCCTCGCTCGGCCACGGCCCTGGCCGCCGCCTTCGCTTCATTCGGATTCTTGACCCGCAACATCATCCACTGCTCATCCGGGAGGTCGAACCCGGCGACCCAACCGCTCATGTCGTTTTCTTTCCCTTGTTTTGCCTTGCGGCCCGCTCGTCCACCGGCTGCCCAGCTTCCACCTGAATCATTTGCCCCCACCAAATGTAACGCAGCAGCCCTCGCAACCCGATGACGCCGGCGACCGAGCCCGCCGCAATGACCATTACCGCCAATTGAAGGGTCGCAGCATGTCCCAAAGCCCACAGAACAACGAAGGGCAACGGCGCCACCATGAATGCCAAAACATGCGGACGTCCGATTGCCGAAATTCCCAGCCCGTCCGCACTTTCCGGGTCGGCCCCCGTATAGTCGGCCGAGCGCCGACGACGGGCATCTGGATCATCGGGCCCACTCACCGAACCCGGCGGAGTGCGATGTTCGAGCTTTGCGATATTTATCCCGAGCGCGTCGCAGAATTTCCGCAGTCCTCTCAACGAAGGATCACCGGCGAACCATGTGGACCACGGAAGGAAAATCAGGACCGCATCTCGCTCGTCAACAAAAGCGACCCCACGATACCTTCCCCCGCTTTTAAGGATAAGAGCACGCCCAACCCCGAGCACCGGGTCAACCGGCCCTCGCGCCCGACGCCGCATAAAAACAGCTGTCTGCTGCCACAGGTCCTCTCCGTCCCACATCACCCGGGCACGTCGGAGAAAAGCACGACTGACCGGCACACCAGGAGTGGGACGAAGCAGGCCTCTTCCTCCGGTCAGGCTCTTCCCCCGGGAGAACATCAAAGGCCCCCACCCAAGGATGGTGAGCCATACAGCACGTCCGACCACAAGAGTCAGAACCAAAAGAAAGGATCCGACGTAGATCCACAGGGCCGCTTCCCGCTCCGGCCCGAAAACACCCCGCCGAGGCCTCGTGACAGCCATGAGTATCAGAACCGCGGCAAGGGAGAGCACAAAAGTCGCCAACGATACGACGACGAGGCGATCCGACCCCGGCCTCCTCGAACCGGCCCACAGCACCACACTTCTGGATGGAACAACAGGCTGCTTCCCCACCAAGCGCCACGGAATGCGATGGTGATCCATGAAGCCCTGCATTCCGGTGAGGTCAGGGAATTCGGGGTTCTGCGAGTAAGCGAACCCGGTGTCCCCCGTCCCGGCCAGGTTTACCGGGACGGCCCCCGCTCCGTTCGGCACCCAGTCGGACAGAAGAAGACATGCCAGAACCCGCCCCGAGACATCACACAGATGGACGCACCCGGAAAAAAGCTCTCCGACCCGGGCGGAGGTCTCGCACGCCTTGGGTGAAATAGTGGCGGACGCCACCCCCTCCGGACCCAGTGGCCAGGAACGCCTGCGCCCACGCGTGTCGACGCACAGGCGCCCGTTCACCACCTCCACCCGGGCGCGGCGCAGATCTCGCCACCGCACCAGCGGTCGCTGGCCCGCACGGAGCACGACCCGCCCCTCACCCGGTGCCGCCGGCCTCACGGCTGACGCTCTTCTCATGGGACACACACGTCCGACTTTTCCGCCTCCCGCGAGGTGTATGTGAAGTCCCCGGTGGGGACGACATCGCCGATCACGGGATTGTCGGTGATGGAGAGCGGTCCCATCTGGCTCGCGGCGACGGAGAGCGAGTCGAGTTGGGTGGCCGCCGTGACCCCCAGGCCGCCCGCCCCGGTGGCCTGGGCCCCGAGTTGGGCGTTGCTCATGTTCGTGAAGGCCGAACCGGCGTCGGCTCCCGCCGCCCTCGCGCCTGCGAGCACCGAGGCGTCGGCAGCCGCGTTCGGATTCGCGAATACCTGGTGCAGCCGGGCTCGGAGCCCATGGGTGTCGGCCCCGGAGAACACGTTCGCGTAACTCTGCCGGCTGAAGATCGTGGACACCCCCTGACGGAACTCGGTTCCCAGTCCGCCGAACGCCTCCCGGGCCCATCCGGACACCCCCGAGGGCGGGGAGGCGGTGTTCCCCGCCGCGTGGCGAAGGCGGTTCATGGGAGCGCCCATGATGCTCTCCGCCCGGGTGACTCGCGCCGTTCGATTGCCGAACTGCAACTGGGCCCGGAGGCTGCGGAAGGCGGTCCACTTGGAGGAGGCGCCGGCCGCCTTGAGGCCCGAGCCCACCGCCCGGCCGATGCCGAAGGTCAGCAGGCCCACCACGTCGAGGGCCACCCCCGCCCAGTTCCCCTTGAGGATGTTCCCCAACAGGGAGAAGAGCGTGGCCACCAGGGCGATCACACCGAGCACCGCCGCCAGTGCCTGGCCGATGACGGGAATCCACCCGACCAGCAGGGCGGCGATGCCCGCGATCGCGGCCACCCACCCCGCGATCTCCCCCAGCACGATCAACGCGTTCTTCAGCGAGGTCAGGGCGTTCTTGAAACCGTCGGTCCAGTGGTCCTTGACCTGGTCGCCGCCGATGAAGTCACCGATGGCCTCGGCGGCCTTCTCCGCCGCCCGGTTGACGTCCGAGACCACCTCCCCCAGGCGGGCGCGGGCGGCGGCGAGTTCCTCCCGCGCCTCTTCGAGGCGCTCCTCGTAGTGGTCCAGGCGGTCGTGATCCTCGGCGTCCTCGTCCTCGGCCGCCTCGGCCTTCGGCGCGTAGTAGCCGATCGTGCCCTGCGCGGACCGGGCCGTTCGACGCAGTTCGAGGCTCTCCTCCTGAGCCTCCTCCAGTTCCGGCCAGTACTCGGCCAGGGCGTTGGCGGCGGCGTTGTACCGGCCCCAGACGCGCCGGATGTTGGCGGCCAGGTCGGTGGCCTCCTCACGCACCGCCTCGCCGGCCTTGCCCTTCCAGCTCTCGCCGTCCTCGCCGAGTTCGTCGAGCAGGTCACCGCACTCGCCGATCATGGTGGCGGTGCGCCGGTACCGGGCCGCCGCCTCCTTGATCGCCTCCCAGTCCCCGGGGACCGGGTCCCGGCCGTCGTCGGTCAGGGGTTCCCAGTCGCGCGGACGCACGCTCCCCATCAGATCTCCCCCGTCAATGCCTTGTGGAGCTCGGTGTCGAGGCCGCCGAACGCCTCCTCCGCGGAGTCGACGATGTCGGCGAAGGACCCCACCGCGTCGATGACCTGACGGCGTTTCTTGGACCAGTTCTCGGCGAACTGCTCCAGTTCGTGCGCGAGCCCGTCGTGGCCGGCCTCCTCCGCGTAGTCGGAGGCGATGGACTCCGAGTTCTCGAACTCGGTGGCGACGAACCGCAGCTTCCTCCCCAACTCCCGAACCCTGTCGAACTTCACCAACAGGTCGGGGTCCCCGTCCCCCATGTGTCCTCCGAATGTCCTCGTGACGGAAGGCGATTCCCGATGCTCCCCGTCGGTGACGGGAGACTCAGGTTCCCCGGTTCCACCGAAGCGAGCGGGCGATGGCGTCGAACATCTCCACCAGGGCGTCCGCCAGTTCCGCCACCGGCGTGTTGAAGGTGAGCACCAGGTGTACGCCTGTGTCCGGCACCTGGACGAAGTACTCCAGTAGGGTGCCCGGGCGGGCCGGGTCGGCCCCCACTTCCTGGATCCGCCCCGACCTGTCCTCGCGTCGACAGCGCACGGCCGTCCCCGCCGGAAGACCGACGATCGAGACGTCCGCCCCGGAATACTTCTCACGGAGCCCCGCCGCCAGGAGGTCGTGCGGCATCGGCAGGGGTCGGGGCCGGTCGTCGATCTCCAGCGAGATGAGCAGGGAAGCGGGGACCGGCACGTCCAGCACGGTCTGGGTGGAGAGGTACAGCTCGACGCCGTCCTGTTCGGCTCCCCGCCGTGCGAGGTCCCCGATGAACTCCGTCAACTCCCGTCGACGCAAAGCGTCCCCGTCCCGATCCGGACAGGTGCGGTCGACCAGGGCACGGACCGACCGGTCACGTCGGCCCTCATCGGTCAAAGGGATGCGGAACCAGTCCGTGGGCGTGACGAGGCGGTACCCCCCGGGAGCCGGTACGACCGTGGCGTCGTGTGCCACGGCGTCGGTTTCCCCGGGATCCGCCGTCCGGTTCGGCTCCATGCGTGCTCCCCGTGCGGACGACACCGATCGGCGAGGCCCCTCGATCGGCAACGGGAGCCCCTGGATTTCGCACACACTATCCATGCCCTTCCCCCGGGGGGAGGGGGAGGACTCCCATCCGGTGAACCGCTCGAGGTCGGGGCTCTTTCGGGTCGTCGGTGTCCGCTGCGAGGACCGTCGGGCCCCGGCAGCCGGTACGACCCCGCCGGGTCGGCCACACGAGGTCGCACGATGCTCCGCACCGCTCCCCGGAGCGGCCCCTCAACGACCCGGGATCTCAGCCGGCGATCGCGTCGGACTCCCGCCGCGCCATCCACAGGGTGTGGGCCATGGCGTCGGCTTCCTCCGCGAAGGCGTCCCCGAGGCCGGGAATGGTCCAGGTGACGCTGAACTGAAGGATGCCCTCCGGCCAGGGCTCGGCGAGGACATAGAAGGTGACGTGCTCGGCGACCGTGTACCGACCGTCGTCCGTCTCGGCGGCGAGAGTCATCTCCCGCACCCGACAGGCCGGTCCCAGCGGCAGCTCCACCTCACGGATGTCGATCTCACCCAGGCGGGTCGGGTGGGGCTCGCGGCACACCGCCGCCACGGCCTCCACCGTGCGGCCGAGGTCCGGGCTCTCCTGCCGTACGACGTAGGCGACGAGGGGAATCAGCGGGTCGGCCTGCCTCGGTGTCTCCGGTACCCACACGGCGAAGGGTGCTGCGCCCTGCCGCCGCCCGGCGGCGTGCAGCGACTCCAACTCGGGGAGCAGCGCCTCGGCGTACAGGGTGGCGTTCTCACCGTCCCGCTCGGCCACCGCCAGGGCCGCCCGGGCGGGAGCCCCGTCGTCACGAACGTTCAGCAACACCCACGTGTCGTCGGGCAGATCGAAGCCACCCTCCCACTCGGACTCACCCATGGTCGACCTCCGGCTCCCGTTCCCTCTGTTTGCGCTCCCACCGGTACTCCACCTCCGACACCGGCGGCACCGTCACCATGCCCCGCAGCCAAAAGAGCTGATACGTGATTCGAAAAAGCATCATCAAGGCGGCCACAATGATTCCGGCGAATGCCAGCCATTGTAGATGGGTTCCCGTGGGAGGAAAGGCAAGATAGAGAAGAACCCAAATCGAAGGAATGAAAAAATTAAAAAGAGAAATAGAAGAGGATTCGGAAATCCAGTAGGAGTGGGTTCTCCTGCTGGCCAAAAGATCCTCATCTTGCCCCGGAAGGGGCTTGCACTCTTTGACTGAAATGAAAACCCCCAGCTCGTTCGCGAATTTTCTCAACCCCACAAGAGCCGGGTCACCCGAAAACCATGAAATCCAGGGAAGTTCTGCTTGAATTGTTCCATTGCAGTCGACCAGAAGGACGCACCACGGCTTACCTTGATGCTTCAGAATCCAAAAATCCGTTACTCCGCTACCCGAGTCCGAAGGCGACCTCATTCTCCTCTTCTTGTTCTCCGCATTTTGCAACACCAGGTTGCCCGCCCCATCCAGGTAGAGAACTGATCTTCGAATAAATGCCCTGTTTACGGCATTCTTCGGAGCCGGGAAAAGTGAAACTTTAGCCCCCCTTCTTTCCGTATTCCAGAGCAACCCGAGAAAGATAAGAAAAAAGGGAAGGGTGAAGGAGAGAAAAATTGAACCATGAATGATTGTGTCAATCCCCACCCCTCCTTCACCCCCCGGGGGCACCCTGAAGAGCTTCATGACGAGACCAACGAGAGTGGCCAGGGGAATAACAAGCATGGCGAAGAAAAGAGCCAAAAACAACTTTACCGCAGATTTTTTCGGCTCATAGACACCAAGCCAATCTTTACTGTGCGGCGGCTCGGAACCCTGAGTAGACACAGGAATCCCCGCATTTTGCAAAAAATTCCCAAGAGAGGAACCGTCAAGCAATTCTCTGGAATCTTCTGCGGCTGACCAAAGAAGAAATACGCCGTTCTTCCTGAAGGTTTTCTTCTCTTTTCCTGCTGGCTCCCAGGGCATCACCGGCAGACAACAGACCCCCTCACCTTGCCCATCACACAAGTGGATGCACCCAGTAGCAGAGTAACCGAGGGGAGGGGAAAAGTGTTTTTTCCCTCCCCTCTCGCGGTCCCCGCCTACCACATGGACCGCAGAAGAAACCCCATTTACCCCCATGGGAAATGAATGTTTCTTACTGCCAGTCGAGATAAGGATTTCCCTACCGTTACACCGAATAAAAGACTTCTTACCTTTTCTCCATTCGTAAAACTCGCTTTCCTCGGCGTTCAACCTGGATGCACACGTGGACATGTTGACCCCCCGAAAGAAAGGCAAGGTGACATCAGGGATTGAATGCATGAATAGTATTCGCCGCAATCCCTCCACCCAACCCGAACTCCACTCCAATTTGGCGATAATTGGCGACAGCCAACAAATGATCCCCTTGCCCTGTGTATCCGCCCGCCTTCCCGACCCCTGTCAGATCTCCCACCGCATCAAAATTCCCCTTGACTGCTTGAAATGAATTAATCACACCATGGGGATCAGAAAATTTTGGCTTCCTCAGGACTTGAAGAGCATCAGGGGGAACTTTCAGGTGTGGGTTCTTCCAGATGTCCGTGACCTCTTTCCTGATTTCAGAGATGGAGTTCTTGAGAAATCCCGAGACGCTCACTGAATGATCAAACTCGGCAGCTTGCTTCTTTAGATTGCTGTGCGTATCACCGAGGATCTCTTGAGCTTTTTTCTTTCTGGCCGCCCGATTTCCGATGCCGCGAGCCAAACGAACCTGACTGAAAACCCGTACCTTGGCCCCCGCCCCTGTGGCCTTCACCATTGTGCCCGCCGCTCTTCCAATGCCCACCGTGAGGATACCCAGCAGATCAAGAGCCGCCCCCGACCAATTCCCATTCACTATGTTCCCCAGCATCGAGATGGCCGTCCCGATCAGGGCCACCGCACCGAGAATCTGGCCGAATACAGGAATCCATCCCAGGAACAAGGCGGCAATACCGGCGATCGCTCCGATGAATCCCGCCCACTCCCCGACTTTGCCCAGGATGTCCTGGATGGCTTCCCACTTGCCGTCCCAGAAGCGGTTGCGGACGTCGTCCTTGCCGATGAAGTCGCGGATGGCCTCGGCGGCATCGGCGGCGGCGGCGTCCCGCTCCCGGATCAGGTCGGCGAGCCGACCCCGCAGCGAGGCGATCCGTCCGCGCGCCTCCTCGGCGGTCCCGGTGAACTCGTCGTGGCGGTCGTGGAAATCCGAGTCGGGGTCCTCCGCCGCCTCCGCCTTCGCGGCGTACTCGGCAGCCTCCTCCTGCGCCTCGATGGCGGCCTTCCGCAGCTCCAGGCTCTCCTCCTGGGCGTCCCGGAGCACGGGCCAGTAGTCGTCGAGGGCCTCGGCGGCCACCTCGTAGCGGCCATGGGCCTTGTGCACCCGGTCGCCCAGCCCGGTGGTGTGCTCGCGGAAGGCGGTGCCGGACTCCCCCTTCCAGCTCTCGGAGTCCTCCTCCACGGTGGTCAGGAGGTCACGGCACCGTTTGATCATCCGGGCGGTGGCACGCAGGGACTCCATGGTGGCCTTGACCTCCTCCCAATCCCCGGGGATCGGGTCTCGGCCGTTCTCCGTGAGGGGAGCCCAATCGCGCGGTCGTGCCCCGGTCACCGTCGCCGTGGTCATCTCAGCACTCCCCCGCGACCGCGTCCCGGAGCGCCGTGTCCAGGCCCCCGAAGCACTCCTCCGCCGCCTCCGCCAACCGCGCGGCCATACGGATCTCCTCCACCATGTCCTCGCGGCGGTTGGACCAGTTGGTCGCGAACTCCTCCAGCGCCTCCGCCAGGCCGCCGTGGCCCACGTGCTCGCTCCGATCGGAGGCCAGGTCCTCCGCGTCCTCGAAGTCGTCGGCCACGATGTCGAGCATCCGGGAGAGGTTGCGCAGGTCGTGCAGGGAGAGCTTCAGGTCGTGGTCGTCACTCATCGGCTCCCCGCTTCCCCATCGCCTCTCCATCGCCATCGCGCCGCCAGAGCAGGGAGGCGGCGATGGCGTCGCACATCTCCAGCAGGGGGTCGGCCAGTTCGATCAGCGGCGTGCTGAAGGTCAGCAGCAGGTGGGCGCCGGTGCCGGGGACCGGGAGGTAGTGGGTGAGGACGACCGTGGTGCGATCGGCCGGGTAGCCGAGTTCCTCCGCGTCCTTCGGGAGCTCCTCCCGCCGCACCCGGACCGACTCCCCGGCGGGGAGAGCGACGACGGTGACCTCGGCCTCCGGATGGCGCCGCCGCAGCCCCCGCGCCAGCAACTCGGCGGAAATCTCGAGCGATTCACCGGGGTCGGGACTCTCCACGGTGACGAGCAGGCTCACCGGCAGGGGGACGCCCAACAGGGTCTGGGTGGAGAGGTGCAGCTCCAGCCCGCCCCCGGCCGCGGCACGCGTCGTCAGGTGGTCGAGCAGGTCTCGGAGTTCGCGACGAGGGCCGGCCGCCTCGTCCCGGTTGGGGTGGGTGCGGTCGACCAGGGCCCGCACCGAACGCTCGCGACGCTCCTCGGACTCCAGCGGGATGCGATACCACTCGGCAGGGGTGATGAGGCGGTAGCCGGTCGGCGGCGGGCTTCCCTCCGGCCCGTCGGGTTCGACGGCGTCGGTGGCACCGGGCGTGCCGGCACCCGTTTCTCCGCCTGTGGGGTGGGCGGATGTCATGTTCTCCCCCTGCGTGACGCACGGCCCATGGTGGGCTCCGGAATCCGATCGCCCCGCGCGATCGGCAGGGGGCATTCCGCGCGGTGCGCCCCCGTGATTCCGTTACGTTACCGTCCGCCACCGACAGTGCCGTCGGGTGGGTCCCGGGCGGATCCGGCAGGCGGTCAACCGGGGGG
>NZ_VKHT01000420.1 GCF_014141535.1 Streptomyces alkaliphilus
GTGCTCCCGCGTTCCGGGGTGGGGAGGGCGACCGATCCGGCTCGGATCAGTGCGCCTCCTCCAGCGCGCCCGCCAGGTAGGTGGCGGTCAGGACGGTGAAGACGTACGCCTGCAGGGCCTGGATGAACATCTCGAAGACCGTGATGATGATGGTCATCAGCAGCGAGGCGCTCGCGTAGACGGTCCCGAGCAGGGTGCCGGCCATGTACCAGGCGCCGATCAGGAAGACCAGGATCAGGATGTGGCCCGCGAACATGTTCGCGAAGAGTCGGACGGCCAGGGTGAAGGGCCGGACGAAGACGTTGGAGAGCAGCTCCAGCGGCGTCAGGATGATGTAGATCGGCTTGGGCAGGCCGCCGGGGACGCAGAGGTTGCGGATGCCGCCGACGAAGCCGTTGCTCTTGAAGGTCACCGTCATGTAGGTGACCCAGACGACCAGGGCGAGCGCGATCGGGTAGGCGATGATCGAGGTCACCGGCAGTTGCGCGAAGGGCACGATCGCCCAGGCGTTCATCACCCAGATGGTGAAGAAGAGCGAGACCAGCAGCGGGACGAACCGCTCCGCCTCCTTGCCGATCACCTCGCGGCCGATGCCCCGGCGCACGAAGTCGTAGAGGACCTCGGCGACGCTCTGGAGCTTGCCGGGGATCACCTTCGCCTTGCCGAACGCGGCCCAGAAGAAGGTGATGACGACGATCGTGCTGATCACCGCCAGCAGCATCGCCTTGTTGAACTCGAGGACGAAGAGCCCGAAGTCGATCGTGAAGATCGGCTCGAACTTGAAGGACCACACCGAGGGCGCGGGGTAGCCGCAGTCCTGGAACAGGTGGCAGTCGGTCTCGAAGGCGAGCGTCTGGTCGCTATTCACCGCGAGCTCCTTCGGCATGACGCATGGATACGGCTACCTCGGGTGTCGGCGTGGCGGCACGCCACGGAACGGCACTGGACTGGGGTCGCGGGAGGACGGAGCCGTCGGAGACGCGCGTGCGCGCCCGCTCCGGGTGGTCCGGGAGGGAAGCCGCGGCCGTCCCGCACGGCGCGCTCCCCGGTGTCACCGGGCTTCCGGCGACGGACGATAGCAGCCCCGCGGAACGGGTCCGTATGCCGGCCCTCGGAACCGAACGCCCCCGTCCGCGGCTCACTCGCCAGCCTCCCGCCCCGGGGCCCCGGCACCGGCCGGGGCATCGGTGGAGGAGTCGGCGGTCGGCACCACGTAGGGCGTCTTGACCTTGAGGTTGGTGCGGATCTGACCGATGATCCAGGCGAACATCGCGACCAGGACACCGGCGCCGAAGGCCCGGCCGTCCAGGAAGGTCGCGTCGCGCAGCAGGATCATCAGGACGAGCAGCACACCCACCTGGGTGATGTAGATGACCAGGGCCGCGCCCATGAAGAGTTCGGGCCAACGGTGGCCGACCCGGGCGAGACCGAACTGGCCCGAGGCGAAGAAGAGGAAACCGACGAGCACGCCGAGGAAGACCCCTAGCGCGCCGGCTCCCCCGGCGACGAGGGCACCGACGAGGATCGCGAGGGCACCGGCAGCGGCCGTGAAGAGAGCGGCGCCGCGGATGATCCGGGCGTCGTTGGGCTGCATGGGGAGGCTTCTCCGGCTGGCGTCGGGGAACGTGTGTCGTCTTCGACGGGGGCGAGCGAAGGTGCCCGGCGGTGGGGCCGAGTGGCCCTGTCGGCCGCGACTCGTGAACGGTATCACAAACTTTTTGATGAGGTCTTTACCCTCATCGTGTGCATGTTCTCACACCGGAGAGGTATGAGTTTGGGCTGTTCGGGTGACGGCCGTTCGAGAGGGTTTCGCATTCGCGACACCCCGTCCGGCAGCGAAACGAACCGGTCAGCCGCGGCTTCCGGTGCGCCGGGGGGCCGGCGCGGAGCCCTGCCGGGCGCCGAGGGCCGTCGACCCGTTCGCCGAGCGTACCGGGCGCTCCGGACCCCCCTTGGTACCGGGGTCGGCGGGGGTGTGCGGAGAGGTCCCGGCGGCCCGCGCCCCGGGAGCCGCCCCGCCGCTCCCGGCCGCGCCGGTCCCGTCGGTCCCGCTCGCGACGGACGGGCTCCCGTCCCCGGTGCCGTCCCCGGGGTCGGTGCCGGCCTCGCCACGGTCCTCGGCCCGGTCCTCGGTGTCGTGCTCCCCACCGGCGGGGGCGGCGGGGCGCCCCTCCCCCCCGGTCCCGGCGGCGGCCCCGGGGGTCCCGGCGCCCGGGGCGTCGGGTGCGTCGGGTGCGTCGGGTGCGTCGGGTGCGATCTTCTCCCCCGCGCCATCGGCGGCACCGCTCACGGGCGCGGTCGGTGAGCCGGCGTCCGGCCCGGTCGCCGGGACGACCCGGCGGTAGCGCGGCGGCACCATCCGCTCGGCCCACGCCGGCACCCGGGGCGAGAAGCGGGGCAGCAACAGCACCAGCAGGCCCACCGCGCTGAGCACCACGATCGTCGGCACCACCAGCACCGTGTCCTGCTGCACCGACCACCAGATCGCGCCGAAGGCGATCAGCGCCGCCCAGAAGTACATGATCAGCACGGCCCGGCTGTGCGAGTGGCCGATCTCCAGCAGCCGGTGGTGCAGGTGCCCCCGGTCCGCGGCGAACGGCGAGTGCCCGCGCCAGGTGCGCCGCACGATCGCCAGCAACAGGTCCGCCACCGGCACCGCGATGATCGTCAGCGGCAGCAGCACCGGGATGTAGACCGGCACCATCTCGATGACCGTCGCCCGCACCGAGCCGGTGAACAGCTGCATCCGGTCCGGGTCCACCTGTCCGGTGATGGAGACCGCGCCGGCGGCCAGCACCAGACCCAGCAGCATCGACCCCGAGTCACCCATGAAGATCCGCGCCGGATGCATGTTGTGCGGCAGGAAGCCCAGGCACATGCCCATCAGCACCGCCGCGAACAGCGTGGCGGGCGCCGCCGCCTCGATGCCGTGGCCGTACCACAGCCGGTAGGCGTACAGGAAGAACGCCGCGGCGGCGATGCAGACCATGCCCGCCGCCAGGCCGTCCAGGCCGTCGACGAAGTTCACCGCGTTGATGGTGATGACCACCAGCGCCACCGTCAGCAGGGTGCCCTGCAACGGGGTCAGCGCCACCACGCCCACGCCGGGCACCGGCAGCCACAGGATGGTCAGGCCCTGGAAGACCATGACGGCCGCGGCGATCATCTGGCAGCCCAGCTTGACCAGGGCGTCCACGCCCCACTTGTCGTCGAGCACGCCCAGCAGCCAGATCAGCCCCGCTCCCGCCAGCAGCGCGCGGGGCTCGTCGGAGAGCCGGAAGACCTCCCCGATGTTGCTCAACTGGGAGGCGGCCAGCAGGCCCGCGCACAGGCCGCCGAACATGGCGATGCCCCCGAGACGGGGGGTCGGCTCGCGGTGCACGTCCCGGGCGCGGATCGGTGGCACGGCACCCGCGGCGATGGCGAACTTGCGCACCGGGCCGGTCAACAGGTACGTGACGGCCGCGGCCACGCAGAGCGTCAACAGGTACTCGCGCACGGACTCTCCCGGGTGTGCTCCAACCTCAGGGCCAACACCCTAGTGTCCCGGCGGGGCCGCCGGCTCCGCGCGGCCGGCGGCCGGGGCGCGCCGGGGGCGGCCCCCGGCGGTCATCCGATCGGGTCCGACGGGGCCCGGGGCGCGGGCGCCAGGGGGTTCCCGGGTGCCGGCGGCGGGGGCACCGGACCGGTGAGGGCCGTCACCACCGGGTCCAGGGCGGCGCGGATCTCCTCACCGATGCTGCGGAAGTAGGGGAAGGGCGCCCCGTACGGGTCCTGCACCTCGTCCGCCTCGGGGGTGGGCGCCAGCAGCCAGCCGCGCAGCGCCGCCGCCGCCCGGCCCAGCGCGCGGGCGCGGGCCACCGCCCCGCCCGGCTCGGTGGCGTCCGGCAGGGTGGCCGGGTCGATGGCCCGCACCAGGCGGGTGAACTCCTTCAGGGTGAAGGTGCGCAGGCCCGCCGAGTGTCCCATCGAGATGACGTGGGCCCGGTGGTCCAGGGTGGCGGTCAGCACCAGATCGGCGGTGATGACGTGCTCGTCCAGCAGTTCGCGGCCGGTGAAGTCACCGGCGTCGGCGCCGAACTCGGTGAGCACCCGGGCGGCGTGCGCCTCCATCGGCGCCCCGACGTGCCCCCAGGTCCCCGCGCTCTCGACGATCAGTCCGCCGCCCGCCGGGCCCAGTCGGTCGCGCAGCGCCTGGCGGGTGAGGCGTTCGGTGATCGGCGACCGGCAGACGTTGCCGGTGCTGACGTACAGGATGCGGAAGGTCGCGCCGGGTATGCCGCCCTCCCCGGCGTCCCCGCAGGCGGCGTCCGTGCCGGGG
>NZ_VKHT01000421.1 GCF_014141535.1 Streptomyces alkaliphilus
GCCCGATCCGCCCCCGCCCCGATTCGGTACGTCCCGATCCGGCCGGTGGGGCGGATCAGGCCGCCGGGTTCTCGCGCAGGGCGCAGGTCAGCCGGGCGGAGCAGATCCGCTTGCCCTCCTCGGAGGTGATGACGATCTCGTAGGTGGCCGAGGTGCGGCCGGCGTGCACGGGGACCGCCACCCCGGTGATGGTGCCCGAGCGCACGCCCCGGTGGTGGGTGCAGTTCAGGTCCACGCCCACCGCGATGCGGTCCGGTCCGCCGTGCAACATCGCGCCGACCGATCCCAGGGTCTCGGCCAGCACCGCCGAGGCACCGCCGTGCAGCAGACCGTAGGGCTGGGTGTTGCCCTCCACCGGCAGCGTGCCGACCACCTTGTCCGGGGCGGCCCCCAGTACCCGCAGTCCCATGCGGCTGCCGAGGTTCCCGGCGGAGAACAGGGCGTACAGGTCGATGCCGCGCCCGGACCACAGGTCCAGCACATCCCTCGGGAAGAGGGGGAGAGGGGTACCCTCCCCGGCCGTTCCGTCGCCGGTCCCCGCCTCGCCTGCGCGGTGCGCCGTGTCGCCCATGCCGTCCGTCCGTTCCTCGTCACCGGCACCCGCGCGGTGGCGCGGGTGTCCCGGTCCCGTCCTATCCCGGGGTTCACGATCCGATCAAGCGCTTGCTCAGGAACCGGTGGGGGTGAGTCGGATCACCACCGACTTGCTGGTGGGCGTGTTGCTGCCCTCCGCCGTCGAGTCCAGCGGCACCAGCACGTTCGTCTCCGGGTAGTAGGCGGCGGCGCAGCCGCGCGCGGTCGGGTAGTGGACCAGCCCGAAGTCCGGAGCCACCCGCCGCGCGCCGTCCGACCACTCGCCGACCAGGTCCACCCGGTCACCGTCGGCGAACCCCAGGGCGGCGGCATCCTCCGGGTTGACCAGTACCACCCGCCGGCCGCCGCGCACCCCCCGGTAGCGGTCGTCCATGCCGTAGATCGTGGTGTTGTACTGGTCGTGCGAGCGCAGGGTCTGGAGCAGCAGTCGCCCCTCCGGCACCCGGGGCCACTCCACCGGGGCGGCCGTGAAGTTCGCCTTCCCGGTGGCGGTGGGGAAGCGCCGCTCGTCGCGGGGGGCGTGCGGCAGGGAGAACCCGCCCCGGCGCCCCACCCGCTCCTCGAAGTCCTCGAAGCCCGGGATCACCCGCTCGATCCGTTCCCGGATCAGCCGGTAGTCCTCGGCGAACGCCTCCCAGGGGGTGGCGCTGCGCGGGCCCAGCACGCGCCGGGCCAGGCCGCAGACGATCGCCGGTTCGGAACGCACCAGCGGACCGGGCGGGTTGAGCCGCCCCCGGGAGGCGTGCACCTGCCCCATGGAGTCCTCCACGGTCACGAACTGCGGCCCGGTGCCCCGCTCATCCCGGTCGGTGCGCCCCAGCGCGGGCAGGATCAGCGCCCGCTCACCGGTCACCACGTGCGAGCGGTTCAGCTTGGTGGACACCTGCACCGTCAACCGCGCGCGGCGCATCGCCGCCTCGGTCACCGCCGTGTCGGGAGAGGCCGAGACGAAGTTCCCGCCCATGCCGACGAAGACCTTCGCCCGACCGTCGCGCAGCGCCCGGATGGCCTCCACGGTGTCCGTGCCGGGCTCGCGCGGCGGCGCGAAACCGAACTCCCGCTCCAGTGCGTCGAGGAACCACTCCGGCGGACGCTCCCAGATGCCCATGGTCCGGTCGCCCTGCACGTTGCTGTGCCCGCGCACCGGGCACACCCCGGCCCCGGGACGGCCCACGTTGCCGCGCAGCAGCAGGAAATTGACCACCTCGCGGATGGTGGGCACCGAGTGACGGTGCTGGGTCAGCCCCATCGCCCAGCACACCACGATCCGGTCGGCGGCCAGCACCATCCGCAGCGCCTCGTCGATCTCCTCCGTGGTCAGCCCGGTCGCGGCGAGGGTTTCCGCCCGGTCCGCGTCCCGCGCCGCCGCCGCGAAGTCCTCGAAGCCGTGGGTGTGCTCGCGGACGAACTCCTCGTCCACCGCGCCCGGCGTCTCCAGCAGCCTCCGATTCAGCATCCGGAACAGCGCCTGGTCCCCGCCGATCCGGATGCGCAGGAAGAGGTCGGTCAGCGAGGTGCCGCCGCCGACCAGACCCCGGACCGTCTGCGGGTTGCGGAAGGCCATCAGCCCCGCCTCCGGGAGCGGGTTGATCGAGATGATCCGCGCACCCCCCGCCTTCGCCCGCTCCAGCGCGCTCAGCATCCGGGGGTGGTTGGTCCCCGGGTTCTGGCCCGCCACGATGATCAGGTCGGTCCGGTGCAGATCCTCCAGCGACACGCTGCCCTTGCCCACCCCCAGCGTCTCGACCAGGGCGGAACCGGAGGACTCGTGGCACATGTTCGAGCAGTCCGGCAGGTTGTTGGTGCCGAACTCGCGGACGAACAACTGGTACAGGAAGGCCGCCTCGTTGCTCGTGCGCCCGGAGGTGTAGAACAGCGCCTCGTCGGGGGAGTCCAGCGCGTTCAGCTCCTCCGCGATGATGTCGAACGCCTCGTCCCAGCCGACGGGCACGTACCGGTCCGCTCCCGGTGCCCGGTACGCCGGCTCGGTCAGCCTGCCCTGTCGCCCCAGCCAGTACCCCGAACGGTGTTCCAGGTCCGACAACGGGTGGGCGGCGAAGAACGCCGGACCGACCCGACGGGTCGTCGCCTCCTCGGCGACCGCCTTCGCCCCGTTCTCGCAGAACTCGGCGAGGTGCGGCTTGTCCGGCTCGGGCCAGGCACAGCCGGGGCAGTCGAAACCCGTCGGCTGGTTGACCCGCAGCAGCGTCAGCGCCGTGCGTCGCGCCCCCATGCCGCGCCGGGCCATGCGCAGGGTGTGACCGATCGCCGTGGCACCGGCGGCGTGGTCGGCGGGGGCGGCGATCGCGGGGCTCTCCCGCGCCAGGGCGTCGCCGTGCCCGCCCGACCCGTTCCGGTCGTCCCGGACCTCCGGGGTCCTCGACTCCTCCGGCCGCTGCGCCACGGGGTCCTCCTGCGGGTCGTCCTTCCGGGGTCGGGCCGCCGCCGCGTCGGCCGCCGCGACGGGCGACCGGTCGGGGCGGGTGGGTCCGTCGTCCGGCGCGGACCACCCCTCCCGGCCGATCGTGCCACGTCGGGGCCGCCCGGGCACCCCCGTCGGGCCCCCGGTTCCGCGTGGGCCACGCGGAACCGGGCGGACCGCGCGGGACCCGTGACGGGTCCGGGACGAACCCCGGAACGGACCGCCCCGCCCGAACCGACGGTTCGCACCGGGACACGTGGCGGCGGACGGGGAGTGTCGGTGCCGCGTGGGAGGATGCCCGACGTGACCGAGAACGCATCGACGACCGAGCAGCGAACCGACCCGCCCGCCGATCGCCCGCCCGTTCCCGGGGTGGCCGGCTCGGAGCCCGCCGGCCCTCCCCGGCTGATGTTGCTCGACGGCCACTCGCTGGCCTACCGGGCGTTCTTCGCGCTGCCCGCCGAGAACTTCACCACCGGTGACGGGCGGCCGACCAACGCGGTCTACGGCTTCACCTCCATGCTCGCGAACACCGTGCGCGACGAGCGCCCCACCCACCTCGCCGTCGCCTTCGACGTCTCCCGCCGCACCTGGCGCTCGGAGCGCTTCGCCGAGTACAAGGCCAACCGCTCCGCCACCCCCGACGAGTTCCGGGGCCAGGTGACCGCCATCGGCGAACTGCTGGACGGGATGAACGTCCCCCGCTTCGCGGTGGAGGGCTTCGAGGCCGACGACATCATCGCCACCCTCGCCACCCGGGCCGCCGCCGAGGGCTTCGAGGTCCTCGTCGTCACCGGCGACCGCGACTCCTTCCAACTGGTCTCCGACCGGATCACCGTCCTGTACCCGACCAAGGGCGTCTCGGAGCTGACCCGCTTCACCCCCGCCGCCGTGGAGGAGAAGTACGGCCTGACGCCCGAGCGCTACCCCGACTTCGCGGCCCTGCGCGGGGACCCCTCCGACAACCTGCCGGGCATCCCCGGCGTGGGGGAGAAGACAGCCGTCAAGTGGCTGCGGCAGTTCGGCTCCCTGGAGGAGCTGCTGGAGCGCGCCGAGGAGGTCAAGGGCAAGGTCGGCGCCAACCTCCGCGAGCACCTGGAGTCCGTGCGCCTCAACCGCGAACTCACCGAGATGGTTCGCGACATGGACCTCCCCGCCGGCCCCGCCGAGCTGATCCGCGCCCCCTACGACCGGGAGGCCGTCACCGCCCTGCTGGACTCCCTGGAGTTCCGCAACCGCAGCCTGCGCGACCGCCTGTTCGCCATCGACCCCGCCGAGGCGGAGGCGGAGGCCGACGAGGGGGC
>NZ_VKHT01000422.1 GCF_014141535.1 Streptomyces alkaliphilus
GGCGGTGCGGGAGGCGGGGGCCGCCGCGCGCCGGGGCCGGCCGGCGCGTGCGCCCCCCGCCGCTCGGGAGCCGGGCCCGGGCCCCGCCGACGGGACCCGGGCCCGACACTCACTCCACGGCGCAGGCCGCGCCGTTCACGGCGAAGGCCGTCGGCACCCCGGCCGTACCCGGGGACGAGCCGACGAAGCCGATCGTCACCGACCCGCCCGAGGGCACGTTCGCGGTGTAGTCCATCGGCGAGACCGTCACCCGTCCACCGACCTGCGAGGCGGTGCCGCCCCACATGTTCGACACACTCTCCCCACCGGGGAAGTCCCAGTTCAGGGACCATCCGGAGAGCGTGGTCGGGCCGGTGTTGGTCAGCGTCACCTCGGCCTGGAAGCCACCCTGCCACTGGCTCGTCAACCGGTAGGCCACCGCGCAGGTCGCCCCCGGCGCGCCCGGCCCGTTCCCGCCGGCCTCGGTGCGCACGGTCACGCTTCCCGACAGCGGTGAGACGTTCCCGGCGGCGTCCCGCGCCTCCACCGCGAAGGTGTGGACGGTGTCCGGTTCCAGCCCGGTGACCACCGCCGTGGTGCCGGTGACGGAGGCGACGGGGGTGCGTGCCCCGCCGTCCAGCCGCAGCACCCGGTAGCCGGTCACCCCCACGTTGTCCGTGGCCGCCGCCCACGAGAGGGTCACCGAGCCGGTGTCGGTCGCCACGACGGTCGGGGTACCCGGCGCGGTCGGCGGTTCCGTGTCACCGGGGCCGGGACCGCTTCCGCCGTCCTCGAGCAACTCGTGTGCGGTGCGGTCCAGGTGGGTGGCCACCCAGGCGAGCGGGGCGTTCCAGTTGATCGTGTTCTCCTTGGACCCCCACGCCTGCGGAGCGGTGTCCGGGCCCGCGTACGACTTGGCGGCCGGCTGCCCGGTCGGCGTCGCGTTGTCGTTGATCAGTTCGTTGTTGGGGCCCCCGGAGAGCCAACCGGGCGGGAACGGGGTCTGCGGGTAGGCCCCCCAGGCGAGCCGGTCGTGCAGATCGGTCTCGGCGAAGGCGCCGTAGCCGGTGACGTACGACAGGCGCATCGCGTTGTTGCCCATCAGGTAGTCCATCGAACGGTGCATCGCCCGCAGGTATCGGGTATCGCCGGTCAGGTCGTGCGCGGTGCCCAGCACCAGCATCCGGTTGGCGATGAAGGAGTTGGAGCCCCACGGGTAGCGGGATGAGCCGGGGATCGCCGCCGGGTAGCCCTCGTTCCCCAGCACGCCGATGACCGAGTCGGCGAAGGAGAGCAGGCCGGACCTCATCCGCGCCAGGTCGGCGGCCGGTAGGTCGTTGTCCACGGTGAGCAGCGACAGGGTGCCGGCGCCGGCGACCTCGGCCCAGTCGAACTGCCCCATCTCCCCGTAGTGGGGGGAACCGGTCACGGCCGACCGGTAGGTGCCCACCGAGGAGTCGCCCAGCGCCCCGGCGGTCAGGTACAACTCCACGGCGGCCGCGTACCGGTCGTCGGTGGTCTTCGAGTCGCCGTAGTCGCCGCCGCCCTCGGCCTGCGGGGCATTGGGGTAGGTGAGCACCGGGTGCGACTCCGCCCGCTGCCAGGCGTCGCGGGCCGACTCCCACAGTTCGGCGGCCCGGGCCGGGTCGTCCGCCTCCAGCACCCGCGCCAGGTGGGCGGTGGTGCGGGCGACGGCATAGGTCGCGTTGGTCGACGGCGGCTGGGCGGACCGGGCTTGGGCGTTCTCCTCCCCGATCGAGGTGGGGAAGGCGCTCCAGACGTGATTGTGCACCTTGTGCGAGGCCAGACCGGTGGAGGGCAGCAGACCGGGCATGAACCGCGAGCCGTACTCCACCTCGTCCACCAGGTCCGAGCGCCCGTTGCCGCTCTCGGGGATGTTCAAGGAGCCGTCGGGGTGGGCGTCGGGGTACCGCTCGTGGAGGTTGAGCAGCGTCCACGCCGAGATCGCGTGGTTGACGGCGTAGATCCCGAAGTCGCCCGCGTCCGCCCAGGAGTACCGCACGTTCAGCCGCTCGTCCCCGCACCAGCGCTGGTAACACGGCACGGACTCGTCGCCCGGGTGCAGGGCGTCGTGCGCGTGGGCGGGGTACCGCAGGTGGCGGGCCTCGGTCGGCGTGCCCATCCGGTGGAAGTAGAAGTAGTTCAACGCCTCGCCGGCGAGATCGGGGTACAGCGAGGAGTCCTCGATGCCGAAGGCGACGCTGGTTCCGACGCCCGGCACGTGCAGGGTGTGGGCACCGGTGGCGGCCACGGAGGAGAAGTCCGCGTGGTGGACGTGATCGCCGGAGGCGGCGTCGTGGCCGCGCACCTCGGTGGTCCCGCTCGCCACCACCCTCCCGCCCGCGTCGCGCACCTCCCAGGGCAGGGGGGAGGTCGAGGGGGAGACCACGGTGGCGATCTTGTCCGCGCCGGTGAGGTAGCCGATCTGGTTGACCCGCACGGGGCTCGGGTCGGCGTTGGCGTGCGCCGTCGCGCCGCCGGCGAGGTGGAGGGGGAGGAGTGCGGCCAGCACGACGCCGGCCGTCGCCGCGGCGGTGCGGCCGCGCCGGTGGTGCGGTCGGGAGGGCATGTGCGGTGTCCTTCCTGATACCGGGGATGGTGCTCCGCCGGGAGTGGTCGGCCCCCGGGCGGTGGGGCGGTCCGGGACGCCGGGGAGCGCGTACCGGAGGTGAACGGGGGACGGGTCGGGGCCCCCGCCGTTCCGATCGCCCCACCGAGGATCGGTCCGACTGTCGCCGAGGGCGGGGAACGACTTCGGAACGTCGCTCCCGGTCGGGCCCGGCGCTTCCGATCCCTCCCGTCCGGTGGCGGCGGGAGGATTTTTGGGAGCGCTCCCAAAATCAGATGTCCGCTTCCGTCTCACCGATGGTCCGCACCGATGAGGCGGGCTGGGTCTCTTCCTGGAAGCGCTCCCAAAACGGCACCCGGAGGTGCGTCGGTGTCCCGCCCCGCACGGCTCGGGGTGGGACGGTGTCACGGCGGGGCGTTCGACGGGGTGACGTCGAACGCGGAGGGCCGGACCCGCCGTCCGGTGTGCGGCTCCCGCGCAACACACAACATGAAGCCAGAGGTTGCGAAGCCAAGTCAATGAGCATGACAAGGTTCAAGGAGTGAACGCGGCGATCCGCCCACCCGCGGTCGTCCCGCCCGGTGGGGTGCGTCGGCGTCAGGAGCCGCGCATTCGGGTAAAGCCGATGACGCGTCGGTTGATCGCCCCTCCCGTGCGCGCGGGGAGGGTGGTGGTGCGTGCGCCCCGCTCACGGATGTGTCATATTAGGTTAGCCTTACCTAAGCGTCCGTGATTCCCGGGCGCCGTTCGGTCGTTCCCGGATGATCGTTCGCGCCCGCGCAGCCCCATCGGGAGACGTCGTGCCGCAGCTCGTCCGCCCCACCGTCGAGCCGGCCGGCCGGCACGGTGCCGAACTCGCCGGTCTCACCGCACTGGTGACCGGCGCCGGTGGCGGCATCGGTGAGGCCGTCGTCCGCGTTCTGGTGGGGATGGGGGCGAGAGTGGCCGCCACCGATCGCGAGACCGACGCAATCCGCGCGCTGGAGAAGGAGTTCGGACCGGAGCTCGTCACCTCCCACCCCTTGGACGTCACCGACCCCGGCGCGGTGGAGGCCGTCGTGGACGGCGTCGAGCGGGACATCGCCCCCCTCGGGGCCCTGGTCAACGTCGCCGGCGTCCTGCGTGTGGCCCCCGCCACCGAACTCACCGACCGGGACTGGGCCGAGACCTTCGCCGTCAACACCACCGGCGTCTTCCACACCTCCCGGGCGGTCGCGCGCCGCATGACCGCGCGCCGCTCGGGATGCATCGTCACCGTCGGGTCCAACGCGGCCGGCGTACCGCGCACCGGCATGGCCGCCTACGCCGCATCCAAGGCCGCCGCCGCGCAGTTCACCAAGTGCCTGGGCCTGGAGGTCGCCCGCAGCGGTGTGCGGTGCAACGTCGTCTCCCCCGGCTCCACCGACACCGCCATGCAACGGCAACTGTGGCCCGGCCCGACCGACGACCCCGACGGTGCCGCGACCGCCGCCGCCCGCAGCCGGGTCATCGACGGTGACCCGGAGACCTACCGCACCGGCATACCGCTGGGCCGCATCGCCGAACCGGTCGACGTGGCCGAGGCCGTGGCCTTCCTGCTGACCGACCGCGCCCGGCACATCACCCTGCACGACCTCTACGTCGACGGCGGAGCCACGCTGCGCGTCTGACCCGGCGGCCCGGTGCTCGGAATCCCGGCACCGGGCCGTTCGCCGTCGGCTCACCTCCCCGACCCCGCCGGCCGGGGCCATCCCCCTC
>NZ_VKHT01000423.1 GCF_014141535.1 Streptomyces alkaliphilus
GGAGGGGGGTGGGCGAGCACGTCACCCGGTGGCCGTTTCGTCCGACGGGAACCGGGTCGTCTCGGTCGACGGCGAGGGAGGCATCACGGTTCACGACCTGCTCTCCGGCCGGTGCTCGACGGTTCGGGGGCCGGAAACACCGACAACTCCCGGAGCGGGGCCGGTGCGCGCGGTCGCGGCCGGTGACGACGGCACCCGGGTGGCGATCGGCACGGACGAGGGGGTGACCATCCGGGACACGCGGACGGGGCAGCGGGAAGCCGGGTTGGAAACCGGGGTTCGGCCCGTCTCCCTCGCCCTCTCCCCCGACAATCGGTGGTCCCTGGTGGGTACCCGGGACGGTGCCGTGTTGTGGTGGGAACCCGGGACCGGGAAGACCGGGCTCCTGGTGCCGGGCGACCCGACGTTCCGACGGACCGGGGCGGGGGAGAGGCCGCTGCCGATGGGAATGCCAGCCGTCGCGGTGAGCGGGAACGGGAGGATGGTGAGCGCGGACCACGAGGGGACGGTCAGCCTGTGGTGGGGAGCGAACGGGGAACCGAGGAGGAACGATCCCACGGAGGTCGACAGTGGCCGTGTCGCCACCGCGCTGGCCGTTTCGCCGGACGGTCGATGGATCGCGCTCGGCCACGACGACGGGTTGGTCCGGGTACGGGCCGACGCGGTGGTTCCCCGGCCCCGACCCCCCAACGCCGGTGATCAGGGGGCGTACGTCGCAGTGCCGTCCGACGGGGGTCGGGTGCTGGCAGGCAGGAACGGATCGATCCTCGGCCTGAAGCTGTGGAACCTCTCGGACCCGGGAGACGAGCCCGACCAGGCAGCCCTTGCCGCTCTCACCGGACAGGCCCGTTACGTCATGACGGTCGCCGCGGCACCCACCGGGCGGTGGCTGGCGGCGTATCACTCGTTCGAGGACGTCATCCGGGTGTGGAGGGAACACGACGGGGCCGATATCCGGAAGCTTCCGATGGAACACCTTCCTTCCCGCGAGGGCCACGGGCGGAGCCGTTGCATGGCCTTCTCCGCGCACGGTGAACTGGCCCTCGGGACGAACTACGGACAGGTTCACCTGTGGCGGGTGGAGACCGGCCGTCCCTCGGGAACACTCCACCTGAACGAGGAGAGCATCGACCTGCGTGAACGTCCGGGTGTCCTCCAACGCCTCATGACGCGGCTCGCTCCCGGTGATCGGGAAGGAGCCGGCTCCTGGCCGTACTGGCTGCTTCAGGCGGTTCTGCCGATCCGGTTCCTCGGTGATGACGCCGTGACGGCGGTGTCGTTCATCCCGGACGGCCGGCTCGTCGTGGGAAGCGAGAACGGACGGGTCCACCTCTGGGATCCGCGGACCCGGAGTTCGACCTGCCTCGTTCGCCATGGTGAACGTGTGCGTGAGGTGCTCCGGCCACTGTTCCGGGAATACCTTTCGCACCCCTCGACCCTCATCGGCCACCGGCGCTTCGGCGTGACGAAGCGCGAAGGACGTTATCCGGTCGCCGTGGGAGTCTCCGGAACGCGCCCGGACGTCACGGTGGCGTACCGGGACGGTCTGATCCTTCGCCGGCGTGCGGGCACGGAGGATTTCGTCCGACTCGCCGGGCCGGGAGGGGAGGCGACATCGTTGGCCTGTTCCGTCGAGGGGTACGTCGCCGCGACCCGCAGGGACGGGCTCGTGCGGGTGTGGGGTCCCGAGGGCGACGGTCCCATCGCCCTTCAGCGCACGGACCGGGAGCTGTACGCCTGCGCATGGACACCCGACGGCCATCATCTCGTCGTCGGTGGGACGGCGGGTCTGTACCTCTACCGCTTCCACCGCTGAGACCCCGCCCCATCCCCCGTGTGCCCGGGGGTTCGAACCCCCGGGGCGCTCCCCGGCACGGGCCCGGTACCCCTACGGGGTGTTCACCCGAACGGTTGATCAGGGGTGATCCGGAATTCGGTCCCCCGAATGATGACGAAGGGGGGCTTCCGGTTGCAGTCTGGACATATGGCCACCACGACTTTTCCCCACCGCCGTCACCGTACCGTTCCCGGCGCCACCGCCCTGGGGGCCGACGGGAAGGGCCGCGTCGCCCCGCACCGTCACCCCCTCGGCGATACCCTGCGCGCCGCGCGGGTCTTCCTGGTCACCGCCGCCGAGGTGGCGCTCCTCGGTCGCGTGGACCGCGAGAGCCTCGCCGGTGACCGCCGGCGCACCGGCCCGCCGGGGCGCGACCCCGACGCATCCGCCGACGTCACCGCGCCGGCCGACCCCGACGGCATCGCGCCGCCCGGGGGGCCGGCCGCCGGAATCCCGCACCGCGCCTGAGCGGGCGCCGGGTCCCCGGCCGCCACGTCCCGGCAGCGCCGTCTCCCGGGTCGGCCCCCCGTCCGGGACCCGCCTCCCGCCCGATGGGCGTCACACCCGGCCGCCGGCCGGGGCCGGACCCGTCGCGGTCGGACCGGGCCGTGCCCGGACCGGTGGGCGCACCGGCCCGGGTGTCCGACCCGGCGAACGGCGTCCCGCGCCGACCGCCCGTCCCCTCCGTCGCGGCGGCGGCCGAACCGGCGGGCGATCGGCTCACGCGCGCCCGCCCCCGATCCCGGCACCCGGGCGCCCCGGGGCCGGCTCCGTCAGGGGTTGGACTCCGGCTCGGGGGCGTCCTCCGCCGTGATCTCGCTCGCGTCCACGATCCGGTACGCGTACCCCTGCTCCGCCAGGAACCGCTGCCTGTGCGCCGCGAAATCCTGGTCCACGGTGTCCCGCGCCACCACCGAGTAGAACCGCGCCTCGTGCCCGTCCGCCTTGGGCCGCAGCACCCGGCCCAGCCGCTGCGCCTCCTCCTGTCGGGACCCGAACGTCCCCGACACCTGGATGGCGACGGTGGCCTCCGGCAGGTCCACCGAGAAGTTCGCGACCTTCGAGACCACCAGCACCGACACCTCCCCGGAGCGGAAGGCGTCGAAGAGCTTCTCCCGCTTCGCGTTGGTCGTCTCGCCCTTGATCACCGGCGCGTCGAGCGTCTCGCCCAACTCGTCGAGCTGGTCGATGTACTGCCCGATGACCAGCGTCTGCTCCCCGGCGTGCCGGCGCACCAGCCGCCCGACCACCCGCAGTTTGGAGTCGGTGGTGGCGCAGAACCGGTACTTCTCCTCCGGCTCGGCCGCCGCGTACGCCAGCCGCTCGGAGTCGGTCAGGTCCACCCGGACCTCCACGCAGTCGGCCGGAGCGATGTACCCCTGGGCCTCGATCTCCTTCCACGGCGCGTCGAAGCGCTTGGGGCCGATGAGCGAGAAGACGTCGGACTCCCGGCCGTCCTCCCGCACCAGCGTCGCGGTCAGGCCGAGGCGCCGCCGGGCCTGGAGGTCGGCGGTGAACTTGAAGACCGGCGCCGGCAGCAGGTGCACCTCGTCGTAGACGATCAGGCCCCAGTCGCGGGAGTCGAACAGCTCCAGGTGCGGGTAGATCCCCTTCCGGCGGGTGGTCAGCACCTGGTAGGTCGCGATGGTGACCGGCCGGATCTCCTTGCGGGAGCCGCTGTACTCGCCGATCTCGTCCTCGGACAGCGAGGTGCGGCGCACCAGCTCCGCCTTCCACTGCCGGGCGGAGACGGTGTTGGTCACCAGGATCAGCGTGGTGGACCGGGCGGTGGCCATCGCCCCCGCGCCGACCAGGGTCTTCCCGGCGCCGCAGGGCAGGACCACCACGCCCGACCCGCCGTGCCAGAACCCCTCCACGGCCTGCCTCTGGTACGGGCGCAGCGCCCAGCCGTCCTCCCGCAGGTCGATGGGGTGCGCCTCGCCGTCCACGTACCCGGCCAGGTCCTCGGCGGGCCACCCCAGCCGCAGCAGCGTCTGCTTGATCTGACCCCGCTCGGAGGGGTGCACGACGACGGTGTCCTCGTCGATGCGGGCGCCGACCAGCGGCTTGATCCGCTTGGAGCGCAGGATCTCCTCCAGCACCGGCCGGTCGGTGCCGGTCAGCACCAGACCGTGCGCGGGGTGCTTGGAGAGGGTCAGCCGGCCGTAGCGGGCCATCGTCTCGGCCACGTCCACCAACAGGGACTGCGGCACGGGATAGCGGGAGTGGGTGAGCAGGGCGTCCACCACCTGCTCGGCGTCGTGACCGGCGGCCCGCGCGTTCCACAGGCCCAGCGGGGTGACCCGGTAGGTGTGGATGTGCTCGGGGGCGCGCTCCAACTCGGCGAAGGGCGCGATGTCCCGACGGCAGGCGTCGGCCCGCTCGTGGTCGACCTCCAGCAACAGGGTCTTATCGCTTTGGACGATCAACGGACCGGCGTTCACGCGCGTTCTCCTCCGGCG
>NZ_VKHT01000424.1 GCF_014141535.1 Streptomyces alkaliphilus
GGAACACGCCGAACGGCGGGTCCGGTGAACGGGACGGGGCGCACGGGTCGGGCACCTCCGGGGGAAACGACGGGGTGGCCCTGCCCAACGGTCGGACCCGCCCCCGGGACACGGCCCGGGCACGGACGAGTTCACCGCGCGCCGGTCGGCGACGCACCCCGGGTCGGTGCCCGCCGGTGAACCCGCGGCCGGGAGGAGCCGGGAGGAGCCGGGGGCGGCCGGCCCGGATCCTCCCGGCCGGCCCGGCGCCCCGCCGCGCGCGCTCAGGCGTAGCCGAGGGCGTGCAACCGCTCGTCGTCGATGCCGAAATGGTGGGCGATCTCGTGCACGACGGTGATCTCGACCTCCTCCACCACCGCTTCGCGGTCCCCGCCCTCCCGCGCGCACATCCGCAGCGTGGGGCCCATGTAGACGGAGATCCGATCGGGGAGGACCCCGGCGTACCACTCCCCGCGCTCGGTCAGGGGCGTGCCCTCGTACAGCCCGAGCAGCTCGGGTTCCTCGGGTGGCGGCTCGTCCTCGACGAAGACGGCGACGTTGTCCATCAGCCGGGTCAACTCCGGCGGGATGCGGTCGAGCGCCCGACTGACGAGATCCTCGAACTCCTCGCGGCTCATCTCCAGCACACCGCCATTGTGCGGCACCCCGGCCCGGGCGGGCCCGGGCGGATCGGCGCACGAGGCGGCAAAACCCGGCGGGGCGGGGTGCGGATCACGCCGCGCGGCCCCGTCCATCGGCACCCGGTGGGGCGGTGGTTCCCCCCGGGCAGCGGCGACCGACGGGACCGGGCGGGAGAAGGTTTTGGCGATACCGCCGGCTATCCCATATGCTTCTCACGTCCCCGACGGCGAAGTGCCGGTCAGGCGGGCCACCAGCCCTCATCGTCTAGTGGCCTAGGACGCCGCCCTTTCAAGGCGGTAGCACGGGTTCGAATCCCGTTGGGGGCACGTACAACCATGTGCGAGACTTGTCTCGCACATCTCCAAGGTCCTGTGGAGCAGTTTGGAGTGCTCGCCACCCTGTCAAGGTGGAGGCCGCGGGTTCAAATCCCGTCAGGACCGCTTGCAGTTCATCTCGGTGGGCTGCGTGGCTGGGTAGCTCAGTTGGTACGAGCGTCCGCCTGAAAAGCGGAAGGTCGCCGGTTCGACCCCGGCCCCAGCCACCTTCTTTGAGCAGCACGGAAAGCCCGTCCCGCACCAGCAGGACGGGCTTTTTGTGTACCGTTACGCCAACCGGTACGCCAACGGAGTGCTGAGTGCGGCTTCAGGAGAGCCGGTGCCCCAGCCTCTCCAGCGCCTTCCGCTGCTCCTCCACGGACGCGTGGGCGTAGACCTTCATCGTCACCCCGATGTCGCTGTGTCCGGCGACCTGGCGGACGATGTGCGGCGGTGTCCCGAGGTCCAGCAGCAGGGTCACCGCGGAGTGGCGAAGGTCATGGAAGCGGATCTTCAGCCCGAGCCGCTTCCGCAGCGGGTACCAGGACCGCCGGAGGTTGTCCGGCTCCAGCGGTGTCCCGATCCGCGAGGTGAAGACGAGTCCGTGTTCCCTCCACGCCATGCCGGCCGCCGCCCGTTCCTGTGCCTGCCGCTCGCGGTGCTCGGTGAGCGCGCGGACGACGAGGGGCGGCAGCGGCAGCGTCCGGACCGAGGTCGCGGTCTTCGGAGCGACGAGCGTCAGCTCACCGCTCACACGCTGAAGCGAGCGCTCCACGATCAGAGTCTCCCGCTCCATGGCCACCGCCTCCCAGCGGAGCCCCAGTAGCTCACCCCGGCGCATCCCCATGACGAGCGCAAGGACGTAGAGCGCGTGTAGCCGGTCCTTTTCCGCCTCCCGAAGCAACAGCCGGGCCTCGGCGACGCTCAGCCCCTTCCCCGTGTCGTAGGTAGGAGTTGGGACCTGTACGAGCTGGGCGACGTTCCGCACGATCAGCTCTTCGCGGACGGCGTTCTGAAGTGCGTTTCGCAGCACCGCGTGAATGGACTGCACCATCCGGCGGGACAGCACCGCTCCGCAACACTCCCCCGCCGCGCAGCACTCCGGTTCGGGCCGAGCCTTGTCCACGCCGTGTTTGCAGCACTGGCACTCGGCAGCGACCCTGGTCAGCCACGTGCGGACCTCAGCGGCCCGGAGCGTCCGGATCTTCTTCCGCCCGAGACCAGGAACGATATGCACCCGGACCACACTCTCGTAGCCCTGATAGGTCTTCGGCCGACGGTGGACCTTGACCACCTTGGCGAGCCAGTAGGTCAGGTAGTCCTCCAGGTTCATGTTGGTGTCCGGCACCGGAATCCCCTGGTTCTCCCGCGACTGCAAATCGGTGATCTTCTGCCGCACTTCATCACGGGATTTGCCATAGACCGAAACCCGCTTGCGGATGCCACTGGTGGTGGTCACATACACGCGGCCGTGATACGTGCCGTCTTTCCGAATGGTGATGCTGCCTTCGCCGTTGGCGCGCTTGGCCACTAGTGGTTCTCCTCGATGCGCTTGTTCATGTAGGTGGTGAGTTCGGCGGCCGGGATGCGGCGGGCGCGACCGACGGTGAAGCTGGGCAGTTGCCTGGTTCGGATGAGGTCGTAGACCTTGCTGCGGCTGAGCCGCAGCGCGGTCATGACCTCGGGCACGGTGAGGGTTTCGGGCAGGGGGGTGTTCACTGCGCTCTCCTCGGCTGACTCCATGGGGGCGGCGCCCCCTTCTTCTGAGGTCCGCTACCTCCGCTACCTCCGCTACCTCGCTGGTCAGAGGCGTGATGGTGGTAGCGGGAAAATCGCTGCTTCCCGCTACCGCTGTCAGGGCTGTGAGCTGGCCGGTAGCGGCGGTAGCGGAAGTAGCGGACTTTCCGGGGGCGGGGGGCAGTACCGCGCCCAGGCGTCGCTCAGGTCGGCCGCGTAGTAGCCCTTGAGGACCCCGCCGCCGGTCTTGATGTTGCGGGCGGCCACGGGCTCGTTGTCGGCCGTCACGTACTGGCGCAGCAGCTTGGACAGGCCGCGTGCGTCCAGGGGCTTGCCACCCATGTCGGCCCAGGGGGCTTCGTCCAGGCTGTGGAGCCGCTCCAGGATCGCGACGGTGGGCAGGCGATCGATGCCGTTGAGGACGTGATCGCGCAGATCGGTCAGCAGCCGGATGCCGATACTGCCCTTGTCGTCGGTCTTGGAGGCGTTGACCAGCTCCAGACAGGCCGCGCGGGCCCGTGCGGGCCAGGCGCCCCCGGCCGCGTCCGCGACCGCGATCAGCGGTTCCCACACATCCGCCGGACGGTCGGTGACGCCCTCGGGCATCTCGGGGAAGACACCGTCCACCAGGGGCCGGGCGGCTTCGGTCCAGCGGGCCAGGCGGTCGCGCAGCGCGTGGCCCTGCTTCTCGTGCACCCGGGCGCGGAAGGGTTCGACCTTCTCGTTCCTGGCCCGGCGCCTCATCCGGATGATGACCGAGCGGGTCAGGATCGTGTCGGGCAGGTGCCCCAGCCCTCCCATGGCCACCGCGCAGTAGGACGGGAAGGCGACCACGTTCTGTGTGGCGCCGTCGCCCACGCACCGGTAGGTGACCCCGGAGCGGCGGTGCCCGGCGTTGAGGAAGCCGCGCAACTCCTCGTTGTCCCCGGCCTTGGGGCCGAAGACGGTGTCGATCTCATCGAACAGGATCGTCGGCCGCCCCTCCGCCCCCGATGCCGCGCGGAACAGCGCGGCGGCACTGGCGTTCACGGCCATCATGGGCTGCGGCACCAGGATCTCCACGATCTCCAGTGCCCGCGTCTTCCCCGACCCCGGTTCGGGGGAGAGGAACGCCAGCCGCGGAGTGGAGTCGAAGCAGTCCAACAGGTGCGCGTGGGCGTCCCACAACGTCACCGCCACGTAGGCGGCCTCGGTGGGGAAGACGTTGAAACGACGGTGGAAGGCTTCCACCTCATCCAGCAGGGCCGCGCCGTCGATCGGCTCGGTGCTCATGCCGCCGACCTCCTCTCGTCCGTCGTGGTGGTGTCGGTGGTGGTGCGCAGCGGGCAGGCGTCCCGGTGCCGGTGGTGGGTGTCGATCAGGGCGAGCACCCGGGGGCGGCCAACGGCGCGGGCCCGGTGCCCGCACTCGCACCAGCTGCTCGCGGTCGGGGTGGTGCCGCGTCCGGGGGCGACGATGTGCAGCCACGCCACCGGGAACCGTCCGGTGGGCGGGTGCGGGTTCGAGCCTTCTTCGGGCGCCCTTCGGGCGACGTCCTGTCGGCCGCCCACCGCCACCGGGGGCCGGGTCGATCCGGCGTGGTCGGGCCGGTCGGTGGGTGCGGAGGGGCTGTTAAGGGAG
>NZ_VKHT01000425.1 GCF_014141535.1 Streptomyces alkaliphilus
GGGTGAGGGAGGCGGGTGGGGAGTTCTCCCCGCCTCCCCGGACGCCTCCCCTCACTCTCAGTGGGATTCGGTGGGGTTCTCGTCCCGCGCGGCGAGGGCTTGGTGGACGCGTTCGCGGGAGACGACCATCACCCCGCCGGACTTGTAGGCGTCGGCCCCGGCGGCCTCCAGGGCGGCGGCGAGTTGCTGCGCGGTCCAGGCCCGGTACTCGTCCGGGTCGCGTTCGGCCAGGCGTTGGCGCACCTGGTCGGTGCGCATCCGCTTGGCGTCCCCGAGCACGGCGGCGATGTCGGCGAGGTGGTCGGCGGGTTCGGCGGCGGCCGTGGTGGCGGTGGTCACCAGGCCGCCGCGCCGCTCCTTGGCGCGGGTGGCGATCTCCTCGGCGGCGGTGTCGTCGATGAAGTGGGTGCGCACGGTGATGCTGCTCTGCCCGTTGGGGACCTTGATGCCGTCCCCGGCGACGACGACGGTGCCCTTGTCCAGGCCCTGGCGCAGCTTGTGCGGGGCCGCGCCGCCGTCGATGGCCTTGTCCCCCAGAGCCATCCGGCCCTGTTCCTCGGTGCCCAGCACCAGGGAGGCGCGGATGTGGGCGCCCTCGCGCACCAGCTTGGGCAGGTTGTCGTTGGTGGGGTCCTGGGTGCCCTGCCACAGCGTCACCGACACCGCCCGACCCTGGTTGTGGATCTTGCGGACGGCGTTGAAGTACCGGCTGGTGGCCTTGGTGCCGCCGTACGGGCGCTTGTCCTCGCCGATGGCCGGGCACATGAACGCCACCTGCGCCTCGTCCACGATGCCCACCAGCGGCGCGAACGCGGTGCCCCTGGGGGCGAGGATGCGCCGTTCCATCTCGGCCACCAGCCCCTCGACCATCTCGGTCGCGTCGATCACGTGGTCATCGGTCGGCCCCTCGATCAGGGTCGTGGCCAGGCCGTCGAACATCGACCAGTCGCCCACGCCCTTGAGGTCCGCGATCCGGAACTCAACGGTCGGGTCCAGGGCCAGCCACAGCGCGACCGCCCGCAGCGAGGCGGTCTTGCCCTGGTTCGACAGGCCGGTGATCAACAGGTGCCGTTGGTGGACCGACAGGGCGGCGGCGTCCCCGCGCAGGTCCTGACCCCAGGGGGCGCGGCCACTCTTGTAGTCGGCCGTGATCTGGGGGTCGATGGCCAGCGGGGAGGGGCCGATCGGTTCGTCCAGCGCCCCGGAGTCGGCGATCCACAGCCGCACGGTGCGGGCGGCGGTGGGGATGGTGATGAACACCTCGTGCTCGTGCCGGTTGAGGTTCTCCGCGAGCTTCTTGCGCCGCTTTTGGACCTCCTCGGTCGACACCCCGGAGGGGAGCGTCACATCCACCTCGACGCCGCATCCGGCGATCACGATGGGGGAGAGCATCTGTGCGCCGTGGTCGCCCATCTCCTTGATGGCCTTGCGCAGCGTGGGGATGCCGACATCGCGCAGGGCGGTGACCACGATCGAGGGGGTGATCGGTGCCCCCGCGTCCCCGGTCGCCCGTTGGGCGGCGGGCAGGGCCCAGGCGGGAGCGGTGTGGGCGCGGCGCCCGATCGCCCACAGGCAGGTGAGGGCCAGCCAGGGGGCGGCGGCCACGACCGGGCCCCATACGATGCCGATCACGATGGCCGTCCAGTGCACCAGGTGGATCACGGCCAGGGTCGGGGTCAGCACATCGGCCCACTGGCCGGTCGCCCAGGCCAGCGTGCCGCCCAGGGCCAGCAGCACCCCGGCCCCGGCCGCCCCGCCGACGACCAGGCCGCGCGCGAGCTTGGCGGGGGCGGACAGCAGATCCATGCGGCGCTGGTGCCGCGCGGCGCGGAAGGCCCGGCCGCGTTCCTCCCACGCCATGGCCTGTTCGTGCAGCCCGGCCGCCTGCGCGGCCTCCATCGCGCGTTCGTAGCGGGCGGCGGTGCGTGCCGACCACGCCCGGCGGGCCACCACCCGCACCCCACCGGCGAGGTAGAGGGTGTGGCGGGCGGTGAACCGGGCCACGGTGCGGGTGCGCTCATCGCGCACCGCCGACGCCACCACCCGGTAGGCCACCGTGATGCGGCGACGGGGTGCCGAAGCCGCGGTCTCCCGGGACGGCGGGTTCCCGGCGCTCTCGCGGTCGGGGTGCAGCCGTACCACCCGGGCCATCCGGTCACCCGGCTTGGCCAGCGAAACCCGGGACCGGCCGGTGGGAACCGGCGCCCGGTGACCGGGCGCGGCCTGTGTATCGGTCATGCTGGTGTCCTCCTGTTCTCAGTCGTTGGGAACCGGGGCCCGGGGACGGCCGCGAGCTGCCAGGCGGGCAGCCGTCCCCGGGGCGCAATCAACCGCGCGGCCGGGAGCGCTCCAGGCACTTGACGCGGGCCTCGGCCTCCTTGACCGCCGCCCGCGCGTCCTTGCGGTTCTCGCGGGAGGCGGAGCGCTCGGCCACCCGGGCGGCGGCCAACAACGCGGTGGCCTCCCGGTGCTCGATCTGCCAGGCGGCGGCCTCCTCGGCCGCCCGCCGACGGCCGCGCTCGTTGATGGCGTCCATCCGGCTCAGGTGCCGGTCGCGGTCACCGACACCGCCCAGGTAGCCGCACACGGTCGCGATCCGGGCGGCCTTCTCGGCCGGGGTGAACCTCGGGCTCGTCATGACAGTGGTGTCCTTCCGGTCGACGGGAGTTCAGGCCAGGGCCAGGGCGGCGATGGTCAGCGCGGTGATGTGGGCGGTCTGGTCGATGTGGGCGGCCCCGCCGTTGCGGGCCCACCGCTGTTGACCGGCGACCCGCATCCACCAGGCCACCGGCCAGCGCCGATCGATCAGCGCGTGGGTGGCCGCGATCCACACCAGCGCCCCCACCGCTGCCGGACCCGAGATGTGCCACTCCAGCACGGAGATACCGACCACCAGGGCGAGCCCGCAGGTGGTGCCATGGGCGGCGGCATGGGTGAGGTTGGCCCACCAACCCGGCCACCCCGGCGCGGACTTGTGCGCGGCCTGGTGGTCGCTTTGCAGCGGGTAGTCCGCCACCAGGTGGGCGAGGTAGAGAAGAAACGCGATCTCCGCGAACACGACAACTCTCCGTTCAGGCCACCAACGCGGCCGACTCGGTGGGGTAGGCGCACGGCACGCACATGCCGAGCGAGGTGGGAATGCAGTACTCCGCGACCCGGCCGCAGTCCGGGCAGGTCCGGCGCGCTCGCATCGCCTTGGCCAGTGCCTCGGCCCGGCCCGGCGTCATCGGCCGGACGGGCTTGGCGTGGTCGATTCGGTAGAGGTAGCCGACCAGCGGGGCCCGGCCCCGGCGGCGCAGGCGCATCACCTGCGCGACCGGTTCCTGACCACCCGGGCGCAACCCGGCCGCCCGAAGCTGTCGACGGGTCGCCAACCCCTCCGGAGCGGCCCGCCACGGAAAGGTCGGGATGCCGTACCGGACCCCCTCGGGGTCGTGGACCTCGGTCCAAGCGGTGGGCCTCATGGCGTGCCCACCGTCATGGTGTGGTCGATCGCTCGGTGGCCGATCCATCGGGTGTAGGCGGGTGGGATGGTCTGGCGGCCCTCGGTGTTGGTCATCCAGGTGCATCCCATGGCGTCCGCGTAGGCCCGCTCTTTCTTGTGGGCGAAGGGCAGGAGGCGGGGGTGGTGCCAGCACGGCGGGAGGAGTTCCCCGCCCCCGCGCCAGGAGGTCTCGAACGCCCGGTGGCGGCGGATGTTCAGGCCGAACATCGAGCCGCACAACAGGTAGTCCGGGCGGATCGGGGCCTCGGGCACGTTCTCCATCACCCACGGCCGACCGCACCGCTCCAACAACTCCCGACCCCGGGGAAGGAGGTCGGGGTGGCTGTCCGGGCGGCCCCGCCAGGCGGTGACCCGGGCGTACCGGATGCACGGCCAGGAGCTGTGCACCAGGTCGTAGCGCTCGATCCCACCGCCGGCGATCAGGTCGGCCAGGTGGTCGATCGCATCCGCGAGCACGAAGCGGTAGGGATAGTTCGGCTGGGGACGGATGTCCACGCCGGTGACCTCGTACCCGGCCTCGGCGTAGCCCCGCCCCGCGCCCCCGGCGCCGCAGCACAAATCCAGCACACGACGCCGGATCACGCCGGGCCCACCCTCTCGGCCCGATCGGCGCGCAGGGCTTCGCGCAGCCTGCGGGCGTTGTCGGCGGAGGTGCGCACCGATCGGCGGATGGCGTTGGCGGTCAACGCCTCATCGCCCCATCCGGCCGTCGCTGTTCGGGCGTCGGTCAGGAGTTGGTCCCAGGATCGGCGCGGCACGGTGGTGCGGGCGGCCGGGGGCACCG
>NZ_VKHT01000426.1 GCF_014141535.1 Streptomyces alkaliphilus
ATAAGAGACAGCCGCAGGCCCGGGTCACCGCCGGCCGACCGATCCCCGAAGGGATTCCCTCCCGTGTTCCATCGCCCCACCACTCCCTCCAGTCCCGGGCGACCGCGACGCGTGCGTACCGGTTGCGCCGCCCTCGCCGCGCTGCTGCTGGGTGTCCTGACCGCCTGCGGCTACGGCTCGCAGCGTCCGGAGACCACCGCTCCGGAGCAGGCCGTGGCCACGGGTGAGGCGCTCTCCGCGCCCGAGGTGACCGTCGGCTACTTCGCGAACCTCACCCACGGCACCGCCCTGGTGGGGCTGGGGGCGGAGGGTCCGATCCGGGAGGAGCTGGGGGGAACCCGACTGGGCACCCAGGTCTTCAACGCCGGTCCTTCGGCGATCGAGGCCCTGAACGCCGGCGCGGTGGACATGACCTTCATCGGCCCCAACCCGGCGATCAACGGCTTCGCCCAGTCCGGTGGCCGGAACCTGCGGATCGTCTCCGGGGCCGCCTCCGGCGGGGCGTCGCTGGTGGTCAACCCCGACACGGTGAACGGGCTGGACGACCTGACCGGGAAACGGATCGCCACCCCCCAACTGGGCAACACCCAGGACGTCGCGCTGCTGAGCTACCTGGAGGAGCGGGGTCTGGAGGTGGATCCGCGGGACGGCACCGGTGAGGTGTCGGTGCTGCGGATCCAGAACTCCGAGATCCCCCCGGCCTTCGAGAACGGCTCCATCGACGGGGCGTGGGTGCCCGAGCCCACCGCTTCCAAGCTGCTGACCAGGGGCGCCGTCACGCTGCTGGACGAGGGTGAGCTGTGGGCGGAGGGCCGCTACGTGGTCACCCATCTGGTCGTCGCGCAGGACTTCCTGGAGAAGCACCCCGATGTGGTCGAGGCGGTGGTGCGGGGAGTGGTGCGCACCAACGGCTGGATCGCGGAGAACCCCGGGGAGGCGAAGTCCCTCGTCAACGACGTGCTGGAGGAGTTGACCGGGCAGCGACTCCCGCCCGAGGTTCTGGATCCGGCCTTCGACAACGTCGAATTCCTCGACGACCCGCTGGCGGACACGCTGCGGGTCGGGGCCGAGCACGCGGTGGAGGTGGGTCTGCTGGAGGAGACCGACCTCTCCGGCATCTACGACCTGTCGATCCTCAACGCGGTGCTCGATGGGGAGGGACTGCCCCCGATCACCGATGACGCCGGCCTCGGCGTCGACTGACCGCCGCACCCCATGCCGCATCCGCAGGAGACGCATCCCATGGCCATCACGCTCAACACCCCCCGCGCCGAGCGGAAAACCGTCACCGACCACGCCGTCCGGCTGGACGGCGTCAGCAAGTCCTTCGGTCGACCGGGCACCGGTCAGGTCGTGCTCGACACGATCGACCTGACCGTGGCACCCGGTGAGTTCGTCACCCTCCTCGGTGCCTCCGGCTGCGGGAAGTCCACCCTGCTCAACCTGGTGGCCGGGCTGGACGAGCCCTCCGCCGGCACCATCGACGTGCCCGGTGGGCGGCCGGCGCTGATGTTCCAGGAGCACGCCCTCTTCCCGTGGCTGACCGCCGGGAAGAACATCGAGCTGGCACTGAAGCTGCGCGGCCTGCCCCGCTCGGAGCGGCGACAGGAGGCCGAGCGCCTGCTGGAACTGGTCCGGTTGAAGGGCACCCACGGCAAACGGGTGCACGAACTGTCCGGTGGCATGCGGCAACGGGTCGCACTCGCCCGGGCGTTGGCCCAGAAGAGCCGACTGCTGCTGATGGACGAGCCGTTCGCGGCCCTGGACGCCATCACCCGGGACGTGCTGCACGAGGAACTGACCCGGGTGTGGGAGGAGACGGGCCTGTCGGTGCTCTTCGTCACCCACAACGTGCGGGAGGCGGTGCGGCTGGCCCAGCGGGTGGTGCTGCTCTCCTCCCGGCCGGGTCGTGTGGTGCGGGAGTGGGATGTGGACATCCCGCAGCCGCGTCGTATCGAGGACGCCCATGTCTCCGCCCTGTCGGTGGAGATCACCGATCAGCTCCGGAAAGAGATCCGCCGCCATGGCCAGCACTGACCGCACCACCGAGCCATCACCGAACGCGGGCACCCCGGACGGGGCACCCCGGGGGCGGACCCGGGAGAACGGCGACCTGGCGGACCTCGAGGCCGGCCTCGACGCCCTGGAGACCGCTCCCCGGACCGAACGGCCGTCGATCGGGCGTCTCCTGCTGGCCAAGGCGGTGCCACCGCTCATCGCCGTGACGCTCGTGCTCACCGTGTGGCAGCTCGCCTACATGGCCGAGTTGAAGCCCGACTACGTCCTCCCCGGCCCGCTGGACGTGTGGGCGACCCTGGAGCGGATGTGGCTCCAGGGCACGCTGCTGGAGTACATCTGGGTCAGCGTCTCCCGCGGTGTCTCCGGATTCGCCATCGCCGTGGTGCTCGGCACACCATTGGGCCTGCTCATCGCCCGGTTCACAGTGGTGCGGGCGGCGATCGGGCCGATCGTGACGGGATTGCAGTCGCTCCCCTCGATCGCGTGGGTACCGGCGGCGATCATCTGGTTCGGGCTGAGCAACGGCACCATCTACGCCGTCATCCTGCTGGGTGCCGTGCCCTCGATCGCCAACGGCATCGTGGCCGGCGTGGACCAGATCCCACCGCTGTACCTGCGGGCCGGTCGGACGTTGGGCGCCCGGGGGCTCACGGCCATCCGGCACGTCATGCTGCCCGCGGCGCTGCCCGGCTACATCGCCGGTCTCAAGCAGGGGTGGGCGTTCTCCTGGCGATCGCTGATGGCGGCGGAGCTGATCGTGCACTCCCCGGCTCTCGGTACCGGACTGGGTCAGCTCATGGAGAACTTCCGTACACTTCAGGACATGTCCGGCGTGCTGGCTTCCATTCTGTTGATCCTTCTGGTGGGGATCGCCATCGACCTGCTGTTTTTCTCCCCACTGGAGCGGCGTGTGCTGCGCGGCCGAGGGCTGCTGGGCAGGACGGCCTGATGGTGGCACTTCTCCCGGGCGGCTCCCGGACCCCCCCACCCCTGCTGATCGTGGCGCACGGCAGTCGTGATCCGCGTCACCCCGCGACCGTCGCGCTGCTCGCCGAACGGGTGCGGACCCTGCGCCCGGACCTGACGGTGCGGGTGTGCCACCTGGAGTTCAACCTGCCGTGCGTCACACAGGCCCTCTCGGGGCTGTACGGGGCCGGTGAGCGGCGGGTGATCGCCCTGCCGCTGCTGCTGACCCGCGCCTTCCACGCCAAGACCGACATCCCCGGCGTGCTGGCCGAGGAGGTCCGCCGGCTGCCCGGCCTGCGCGTGGAACAGGCCGACGTGCTCGGCCCGGACCTGTTGCTGCGGGCCGCCATGACCAGGCGGTTGCACCAGGCCGGCCTCTCCCCCGCCCAGCACGCCGAGACCGGCGTGGTGCTGGCCGCGGCGGGGTCCTCCGACCCGGAGGCGATCGCGGTGATCGCTGAAACCGCGCGGGAGTGGCGGCGCGCCGAGGGATGGTGCGCCGTGCGACCCGCGTTCGCCTCCGCCTGCCCCCCGACCACGGCGGACGCCGTGCGCGCGCTGCGCGCCGAGGGCGTCCGCCGGGTCGCGGTGGCCCCCTACGTGATCGCGCCCGGCCGGCTGCCGGACCGCATCCTGCGTGGCGCCGAGGAGGCCGGGGCCGACGTGGTGGCCCCGGTGCTGGGGGACGCGCCGGAACTGGCGCGGTTGATGTTGCGACGCCACGACGCGGCCCTGGCCGGCCGCGTACCGCGGGCACGGCGGATGGGCGGCCCGCGGGAACACGGCGGGGGGGCCGAACGCCCGGCGTCGGCGTCCCTTCGACACGGCTGAGCCGGGCACCCGCGGATCCTCTCCGCGAGGACGGCCCTATCGGGGCCGGGGCGGCCCCTCCCCACAGGGGTCGCCCCGGCCCCTCGCACGTCCGGTCCGGCCGGGCCGGACGGCGTCTCATCCCGCCGCGACGGCCCGCGCGGGGGCGGGGTCGTACTTGTAACCCACCCGGTGGACGGTCACGATGCGCTCGCGGTGACGTGCGCCCAGCTTGCGGCGCAACCGGGCCACGTGCACGTCCACCGTGCGCCGGTCCCCCACCAGGGGGGTCGGTCCCCATCCCCAGACGGTGGCCAGGAGCTGGGCCCTGGTCCAGACCCGGCGCGGGTGGATGAGGAGGTGGGCGAGGAGTTCGAATTCCAGGTAGGTGAGGTCCAGCGGCTCGGCGTCCAACGTGACGGAACGGGCACCCGGGTCGAGCACGAGGCCGTCCACGGTCACCACCCGGTCCTCCGCCGGTTCGGGGACGGG
>NZ_VKHT01000427.1 GCF_014141535.1 Streptomyces alkaliphilus
GGCGCCGCCCCCATCCGACTCCCCGGTTCCCCGGGGTCCACGGCGAGGAGAACCCACCCCATGAGCGTGACTGTCCGAATCCCGACCATCCTGCGCACCTACACCGGCGGCAGCGCCGAGGTGAAGGCGGAGGGGGCGACCCTCTCCGAGGTGCTCGCCGACCTCGACGCCAACCACCCCGGCATCGCCGGCCGGGTGCTGGACGACGAGGGCAGGTTGCGGCGTTTCGTGAACGTGTACGTCAACGACGACGACGTGCGGTTCGCGGAGGGCCTGGCCACGGAAATCCCGGATGGCGCGGGGGTCTCGATCATCCCGGCGGTCGCCGGGGGCTGACCCTCCGCAGGCCGTCGACCACGGCGCGTCGAACGTGTCGTTCGAGGCGCCGACCTCCGCCCCGGGACCTTTCCGGTCCCGGGGCGGAGGCGTTCCGGCAGAGCGATAGAGTGGGGCTCGCGAGCCCCGCGCCGGCACATCCGGGCGCCCGGGACGTATATGAATTCGCGACACTTCGCGGCTCCCACGCGCCGAAAACCACCGCCGTGAATGCCGGATTGGCGTACTTTCTCCCACCCGAATTCTCGATACTTTTCATCATTTCGTGTGGTTTGCCCGTTCCCGGCTCCCAGAATTCTCACTCGAATGGCCTGTTGCGGTGGGCGTCCGGGCGGATACATTCAGCGGCGGTCGCGCGTTCCGGCGCACACCCCCGTCCGGCCGGTGGTGGAGCCCGAGAGGTGCGATCCGGGGCCGCGAGGTGCGGTTTCGTGAAAAGGCCGGCAACAGGGGAGTTGGGAATGGCTCAGGGCACCGTCAAGTGGTTCAACGCGGAGAAGGGATACGGCTTCATCGCGGTCGACGGTGGTGCGGACGTGTTCGTCCACTACAGCGCGATTCAGATGGACGGCTATCGCACTCTCGAGGAAGGACAGCGGGTCGAGTTCGAGATCTCGCAGGGCCAGAAGGGTCCGCAGGCCGACATGGTCCGGGTCACCGCCTGACCTCCGCGGCACCGCAACGTCCGAACATCTGTCGGGCCCGCACCTCTCCGGGGTGCGGGCCCGACGCATGTCCGAAGCGATGAACGTCCGTGCGAGGCCCGTGCGAGGCGCTCCCGGGGCTCGGGAGGTCCCCGGGCAGGGGGCGCGGGAGGGGCGCACGGACGTCCGGAACCTTTCGACCCGACGGACGGCGCTTGCACTCTCGGGTGCCGAGTGCTAATCATGGGCTTGGCACTCTGAAGGTGAGAGTGACAAAGCAGGACCGGTCTCGGTGAGGTTCGCGGAACACGGTGGGGCAAGGAACCACCGGGTGCGCGAGCCGTCCGTCGCGGGCGCCGGCGCGGTCCGGAGCAATCCACCCCGTCTTTGGGAGGACCACTTCACATGGCCAAGATCATCGCGTTCGACGAGGAGGCTCGGCGCGGCCTCGAGCGCGGGATGAACCAGCTCGCCGACGCCGTCAAGGTCACCCTCGGTCCCAAGGGCCGCAACGTCGTGCTGGAGAAGAAGTGGGGCGCCCCCACGATCACCAACGACGGCGTGTCCATCGCCAAGGAGATCGAGCTCGAGGAGCCGTACGAGAAGATCGGCGCCGAGCTCGTCAAGGAGGTCGCGAAGAAGACCGACGACGTCGCGGGTGACGGCACCACCACCGCCACCGTGCTCGCCCAGGCGCTCGTCCGCGAGGGTCTGCGCAACGTCGCCGCCGGCGCCAACCCGATGGCCCTGAAGCGGGGCATCGAGAAGGCCGTCGAGCAGGTCTCCGAGGCCCTCCTCGGCCAGGCCAAGGAGGTCGAGACCAAGGAGCAGATCGCCTCCACCGCCTCCATCTCCGCCGGCGACGTCCAGATCGGCGAGCTGATCGCCGAGGCCATGGACAAGGTCGGCAAGGAAGGCGTCATCACCGTCGAGGAGTCGCAGACCTTCGGGCTGGAGCTGGAGCTCACCGAGGGCATGCGCTTCGACAAGGGCTACATCTCCGCCTACTTCGCCACCGACATGGAGCGCATGGAGGCGGAGCTCGAGGACCCCTACATCCTCATCGCCAACTCCAAGATCAGCGGCGTGAAGGACCTGCTGCCGCTGCTGGAGAAGGTCATGCAGTCCGGCAAGCCGCTGCTGATCATCGCCGAGGACGTCGAGGGCGAGGCCCTGTCCACCCTGGTGGTCAACAAGATCCGCGGCACCTTCAAGTCCGTCGCCGTCAAGGCCCCGGGCTTCGGCGACCGCCGCAAGGCCATGCTGGGCGACATCGCCATCCTCACCGGTGGCCAGGTCATCTCCGAGGAGGTCGGCCTCAAGCTGGAGAACGCCGGGCCGGAGCTCCTGGGTCGCGCCCGCAAGGTCGTCATCACCAAGGACGAGACCACCATCGTCGACGGTGCCGGTGACAGCGAGGCCGTGCAGGGCCGGGTCAACCAGATCCGCGCCGAGATCGAGAACTCCGACTCCGACTACGACCGCGAGAAGCTCCAGGAGCGCCTGGCCAAGCTCGCGGGCGGCGTCGCCGTCATCAAGGCCGGTGCCGCCACCGAGGTGGAGCTCAAGGAGCGCAAGCACCGCATCGAGGACGCGGTGCGCAACGCCAAGGCCGCCGTGGAGGAGGGCATCGTCGCCGGTGGTGGCGTGGCCCTGCTGCAGGCCGCCTCGGTCTTCGAGAAGCTGGAGCTGGACGGCGACGAGGCCACCGGTGCCTCCATCGTCAAGGTCGCACTGGAGGCCCCGATCAAGCAGATCGCGGTCAACGCCGGCCTCGAGGGCGGCGTCGTGGTGGAGAAGGTCCGCAACCTCACCCCGGGTCACGGCCTGAACGCCGCCACCGGCGAGTACGTGGACCTGGTCGCCGAGGGCATCATCGACCCCGCCAAGGTGACCCGCTCCGCGCTGCAGAACGCCGCCTCCATCGCGGCGCTCTTCCTCACCACCGAGGCCGTCATCGCCGACAAGCCGGAGAAGAACGCCGGTGCCGACGCCGCTGCCGCCGCCGGTGGCATGGGTGGCGGCATGGACTTCTGATCCCCCGGGATCGGAGGACCGAGCCGCGGCACCACGCACGGCGAGTTCCGGCGGACGGAGGGGTTTCGTTCACCACCCGATCGACGTCGGGGTACCGCGGCCGGTGGGGAACGGTCATCGCGCGGTCCCGGACCGCCTCGGGACCCTCCGGCACGGCCTCGGCTTCGACGCCGGCCGCCGCGTCCCGGTGATCCGGCGCCGAACGGGCCTCAGTCGGCGGCGACCCCGGGCGGATCGTCCTCCGCGCCGGCGGCGAGCAGGGCTTCGCGCAGCCGCCCCCGGGCATCCGCGAGCAGACGCTCCGCGCCGGTGGCGTCCACGTCCGCGAGGAGCATCAGGACGGCCTGCTTGACCTCCCCGCCCGTGGCGGACAGCGCCTCCTCGATCGCCGGCTCCGGGGCGCCGGTGGCCAGCGCGACGATGCGCCGCGAACGGGCCCGCAGCTTGGCGTTGGTGGCCCGCACGTCCACCATCAGGTTTCCGTAGGTCTTGCCCAGGCGGATCATGGTGATCGTCGAGATCATGTTGAGGACGAGCTTCTGCGCGGTGCCCGCCTTCAGCCGAGTGGAGCCGGTGATCAGCTCCGGTCCGACGACCACCTCGATGGGGTGCTCGGCCGCCGCGCCCAGGGGGGTGTCCGGGTTGCAGGCCAGGCCGATGGTCAGCGCCCCCAGCCGGCGGGCGTGCTCCACCGCGCCGACGGCGTACGGGGTGCGGCCGGAGGCGGACACCCCGACGACGGTGTCCAGTGGTCCGATGCCCCGGGCGTCCAGATCGGCCGCGCCGGCCGCCGCGTCGTCCTCGGCGCCCTCCACCGCCGAGACCATCGCCGCCGGCCCGCCGGCCAGCAGACCGACCACGGTGTCGGGATCGGTGTTGAAGGTGGGCGGGCATTCGCTGGCGTCCAGCACGCCCAGCCGGCCGGCGGTACCCGCCCCGGCGTAGAACAGCCGGCCCCCCTCCTCCATCCGCGCGGCCACCGCGTCGATGGCCTCCGCGATGCGCGGCAGCACCGCCTCCACCGCGTCGGGGACCCGGGTGTCCTCACGGTTCATCAGCCGTGCGATCTCCGGGGTGGAGAGGCGGTCGATCGCCGCGAGGTCGGCGCGGTGGGCCTCGGTGGCCAAGGTCTCCAACCGACCGCGCAGGGCCGGCCCGCCCGCTCCCGGCGGGTCGCCGGGAGCGGGCGGGAACGGCGTCGGGGAGGACGGGGAGGACGGGGGCGGAACGGCGCTCATGGGCGTGCGGATCTCCGGGG
>NZ_VKHT01000428.1 GCF_014141535.1 Streptomyces alkaliphilus
CCCATCCGCTCCCCACCCCACCCGCCGCCCCTTGCGGCAACGTCTCGGGTGGTGGTTGACGTGCCGCCGCCCGCTGTTCGCCACCCGCTTCCCGGGCGGTGTGCTGCACGGGGTCGGCTTTCAGGCCGTATGCCTCGCCGTGAAGCTCATCCGGGCCCGTCACGGCGGTTGACCCCGCCCCGTCATCGCCGGTGGGCCGGCCCCCGGGCGGGGGCCGGCCCACCGGCCGTGTGTGCGACACGCCGGGGGCCCCGGAGCACCGGGTGGTATCCGGCCGGGCCGTGGTGTCGGGTCCACCGTTGGATGGCCTCGGTGATGGTGATGGCCGGGTGCCGGTGGCCCCGGTGTCGCCCGGGGTGTTGGTTCAGGTTCTTCCGGACGGTTCAGGTCCTCCCGGCCGGCGGGCAAGCCAATCGCCGATCGACCGGATGCCGGTGGTGCTCAGGTGGTGTACTCCACCCACGCCTGCACCGGGGTGGTGCCGGGCGAGCAGTAGACCTGCACGTTCCAAAAGCCCGTGTGCGGGCCCGAGACCCCGTAACTGCCGTCGGAACAGGCGACCACGGCCCACCACTGGGTGGTGCCGGTCGAGGAACACGAGACGGCGAAGTACCACTGGTAGCCGTCGAAGTCGAAGTATGCGTTCCCGCAGTGCACGCTGCGGGCGCCCACATCCAGGGCGTGTCCCCCCGGGGCCGCCAACGTCGCCGGCGACACCTTCTCCCCGGCGATCGCGGCCGGAGACGACGACGCGTGCGCCGGCCCGGCCATCGCCAACACCATCGCCGCGACGGCCACAACACACCCCGCGAACTTCCGTAAACCCATGACGCCCACCCCTGAACTCGGTTTCTTCTCCCGCGCCGTCACGGTGCCCGGCGCGGCCGGTTGACATGCACACTATGGGCATTCGGTGCACATGTCGTGCCGCACCCCAAACGCCCCCTCACCGGAAGCCACACGGAAATGGCAGCCCCTCGCCTTGCCTCCTGCTCCGGGAAACGGCCGCGCCTCGGCGCCCCGCACGGGAACCGCAGGTCCGCAACCACCCCGACCCCGGCCCGGGCCCCGGGGAAGGAGCTGGTTCCGGCCGAGCCGCCCCGGCAGGATTGGCCGGTTCCCGGAGCACCACGCCGGGTCCGGCCGGGCCGTGACGCCGCCCCCACTCGCGGACGGCCTCGGTGACATCGACGGCCAGGACGTGGTGCTCCTTCCGCTCGCCCAGGCGTTCGTCCAGGACCTCCCGCACGGCCCGGACCATCCCGGCCGGTGGAAGGTGCCACTCCTGGCCGTCGGTGGCCCGTCGGCCCTCCCAGGTCGCGGGGGCGGGCAGCTCGATGTCCGTCGGATCCCGACATACCACCCGGGCCCGCCACGGGTACTCCTCGGTGCCCGGGAGGGGTGCCCGGCCGTCGGGCGGTTCCGCTTCCCGCCCGGGCTGTCCCGCCCGGTGGGGCAGGGTGCGCGAAACGCCTCCCTCGCCACGGTGGGGACGGCAGGATGACCCTCCACGGCATCGGCGCCTACCGAGGGGGACGCATGTGGGCTCTACCGGCACTCCATCCACCGGGTCCCGCCCAGAGCGAGGACCTGATCCACTTCACCCAGCGACCCTGTGGCCGCCCCCCGACCGAAACGGTGCCGCAGAACATCCGTGACATGAGCGCCCAGCAGCGCCTGGACGCCATCCTGGCCGGAGGGCAACTGTGGGCGTTCCCGCCTTTCGGCGCGAACGGGTGCGCGACGATCAGTTTCTCCGAGGCCCCGGAACCACATCTGATCCATCTCATAGAGGATCACGGGTTCCCCCCGTGGGGGCTCGTGTTCGGGCGTTCCTCGATTCTCGGGGCCGGTGGCGGAGCGGTGGCGTACCTTCCCCAACATGTCCGGGAACGCTTCCCGGAGGAACTTCGGCACTGGGTGGTGCCTTTCGGCACGAACGGGAGATTCGAGGACTGGTCCCACGAACGCGAATGGCGCCTACCGGTGCCGGGCAGTCAAGGATTTCCCCTTGAGGGCTCTTTGCGGGCGGTACTGATCGGCGACATCACCTGGCGTCCGACCAGGGTTTCCACCGGCAACTGGTGGAACCCCGAGGACGGATCCTTGGAATCGGAGTTCAGGGATCCGCCGTGGCAGGAGGAGACGGAGTTGCCGGAACTGTGGCGGACAGCCGAGATCTGGTGCTGGAACCGCCACACCCGCAGTATCGATCGCCACCCACCCGGAACACCGGACCACACCACCCTGGTCACATCCTGGTGGGGAGAGTGGTCCTGACCGGTACCTCCGCCGGCCGTGCCCGCATTCCGGTGGTCCTGCTGCCGGTCCCGTACTGGGTTCCGTTCCATGTTCCGATTCAGGTACCGACCCCGGTACCGACTCCGGTCCCCATTCCCCTCGGGGCCGGCCGTGGTCAACCGCAGGTCGCGCCCCGGATTCGACCGGGGCCGTGCGCGAACAGGTCTCTCCCTGTACGGGGGGAGACCCTGTTCTCTCGTCACCCGGCGCCCGGCCGGGCCGGGACTGCCTGGCGAGGGTGTGCCGGGGGTCTGCTGGGGGTGTGCTGGGGTGTACCGGTGGCGTACTGCTCGGTGTACCGCTGCTGTACCGGTGGGTGTACCGGGTCCAGCACACCCGGCGGCTCCCTGATCTGCGGGGACGTCCGGTTTTCGGTCGTGACAGAAGCGGTGACCGTACCCGTGTGGTGGTGGGGAGCGGGACGACCCGGCCATCAGCTCGGCCACGTCCTGGTCCTCGACGTCGGATCGGCCACGCCCTGGTGCTCGTTTCCGGGTCGGCCACCGTTGATTGAGAATCCCTGAAAACGGTTAGGGCTGCTCATCGCCCCACGTATTTCGGCGTTCAACGGCAGGGGCTCGAAGAGCACCCTGCCCGGCGTCAATCGAAGCCGCTCGATCAGGGAGCGGCCTGGGCTGTGCTATCGGCGGGAGCGACATCCGAGAGTGCGTTGGGCTGGCACCTTTTTCGCGTTGCGTACCGAGATCTGCCTGGTGGGGGCAGCGTCCGTGAAGACCACGGCGCGGTGAAAGTTTGGTGATGCCACTACGACATCGGTGACCGGACGGATCGCGTCCCAGCGGAAGGTCCCCAGCTTCTTCCAGGTGTTCGGGTATACGTTGAGTCGAAGGGCGAAGTAAAGGTCCGGCACGAAGCACACCACCCGTCGGCTTTTGCCCTGCCGTTCGGCCATGTCGAGTTTCCGTAAAACATCTGTTCTTTGCCCGTCAGCACTCGGCCGGAGCAGGCTACTGATCTCGTACATCAGGTCAGACAGCCCGTGGGAGGCCAGATTCTCGGTCACGAGAACGACCACGTCCCCTTGCCGGGTAGCGACCAGCCCTTCGTCGCCCACGTAGGCATCGAAGGGCACAGCGCGCGCTACCTGGCAAAATGCACATGTCCGCTTGCCCGATCCAGCGGGGCAGCGGTTACGGCTGCATTCGTAGGTGCTGCGCATACCGACCCGTTCCATGGAGCGCACTGCCTCCAAGACGGTGTCCAATTGGCCGGTAGGGGTGCGAGCGGGCACCGATATCATCCATGGCAGGGTCAGGCCGAACTTGGCTGGCTCCCCCTCAATCGGTCCGGGGTTACGCTTGTTCCACGAGGAGAAATTCCTCAGAGTGGAGGAGTTGACGATCGACACCACCTCGACGGCCACTCCCTCCCCCGCGAAGTCGTAGCGGCCGTTATGAGGATCCTCCCGGCTGGGCGGGATGTGCATGGCCTCGCAGGCAAAGCACCTGTCGTAGGGAAAGATCGGCCCGAACAGCCTGCGGCACGTCCAGAAGGCGAATTGCTCCGAATCCTCTCTGCGCACAGCCCAAAGTTCCCTTCCTGCTAAACAGGTGTCGTCAGCACACCACGTCCCGAAGCGTGTACGAGAGCATCCCATTGCACCTCGAACCCAGGTGGCCGTTTTCAAGGAATGTCATCACCGTCTCCCGATCGGCCATGCTCGGGTTCGGGCACGGCCCGGTCCTCGATGTCGGATCGGCCACCGTCTCCCGTTCGGCCGGTGGTTCGGCCACGGGTTCGGTCGGGGCGTTGCGCAGCATCTGCCTGGCGGCCCCCGGTTCGGCCTCGGGGCGGTGTGCGGGGCCCGGTGGCCGCTGGTGGCCCGCGGGGCGGACGGGCCCACGGGCGGCCCGGCCCGGGCCCGGCACGGCCCCTCTCGGGCGCCGTGGGGCCACGGGGGCGGTGTGCGGCCCCGGTGGCCGTTCTCCGGCCG
>NZ_VKHT01000429.1 GCF_014141535.1 Streptomyces alkaliphilus
TCGATCGCCTCGGCCGGCGTGGTCACTTCGGCGGCGCGGGAGTCCCGGTGCCGGCGGGAGGAACGCAACAACTCGCGGAGGCCCTCCCGGAAGAGGTGACGGGCGTCGAAAGCACGGGCGAGGTTCCGGTCGGGTTCATGGTCGGTCCCCCACGGCAATGCCCTGCCGTCCCCCGCCATTCCCCCGATGGGGAGAGGGTTGACGACACCCGCGAAGCGCTCGCGGGGGCCTTGTGGCCCGGCACGACATCGATACCGGGAACGTTGACCGGGAACGTTGACCGAGAAGTCGGTGCACACCTCGCGGTTGAGGCGGACCGGGCGGTCCCGCGCCTCCTCGCGAGTGGGGTGCGCGGCGCGGCCTCCTGTCCCCGGAACTCACTCGTACGGAGGAACATCGGGGGACGCATCTCCCGGCGCGCGACGTTGGCCCACCGATCGATCCACAGGGGTGGATCGCGGTGGCTCCGGATCCATTGGACGAACCATTCGTTGACAACGGCCCCCGGGAGGGGCGAACCGCCACCGGTGCCTCGAGTTTTCTGCCCCACCCCGGACAATCACCGCCGACTCGGGAGCGACCCCCTCCACGTGCTCGGCCCCGGGGCGTCGGATACGACCGGGGATGAAGAGAGGGGGACAGGACTTCTCCGCACCCGCCGCCTTGATTCGGACATCCGCCCCGGACCGTGTGTGCTCCCACGGCCCGTACCCGTACGGTCGAATGACCGTGGTCCCCGCGCCGGCCCGTTGTCGGCCGATTCCGCCTCGGTGGTCGGTCCCCGGCACCGGCGGGGGAAGTCCTCCGCGCGGGGAGCGGGCACGGACGCCCCGCTCATGGCCGGAATGGCACGACCCCATGGGGCAGAAGCGTGAATCCGGACCCTTCGCCCCCTGGACGAGGGGAGCAACCGGGAGTTATCTGGCATACAGGAGCAGGGAGACCGACAGCAGCGGACCGCACCCGACCCGTCGATTGGGGCACGGCCATGACACCAACGCTGATCCATCACGACCTCAACCGTCCTTCCCGCACACGGGACTGGGCCGAGATCCAGGAGCGCATGCTCCTACCGCTGTACGAAGCGGTGTACGAACGCACCGGAGTGGGTCCCGGCACCCGCCTGCTGGAGCTGAACTGCGGCTCGGGGCTGGCGCTGCTGCGCGCCGCCGCCCGCGGCGCGAGTGTCACGGGAACCGAACCCGATCCGGAACGTCTGCGGCTGGCGGGTGAACGCCTGCTCCCCGACCCCGTCTGGGGATGGGGTACCCGGCGTTGGCCCGCCCGTCTGCTGCCCTCGCTCCCGGCGAACGTCCGTGAGACCGGTCAGGCGATCCGGGCCCCCTTCACGCTGATCACCTCGTTCGGCGCCGCACCGGAGACGGAGCAGTTGCGCCGCGCCGTCACCCTGGCCGAACCGGGGGCGACGGTGGTCCTCTCGGGACGGGGTGAACCCGAGGAGTGCGCCGTCAGCGCCGCCCTGCGGGTCGGCGACCGGCTCGCCCGTACCGTTGGGGATCCGGAGAGCCGGGGAGTGACGCCGGGGGCTTCGACCCCACCCGGTGTGGCGGGGCTGCGGGAGGTGGCGCGCGCCGTCGACCTCCGCCCCGTGGACGAGGGCGAGGTCGGCTGCCCCTTCGGCTATCCGGGAATGACCTCGGCGCTGCGCGGACTGCTGGCCACGGGCAGCTTCGACGATGCGGTACGGGGTGTGGGAGTGGACCTGGTCGCCAAGGAGCTGGCGGAGGCACTCCACCCCTACCTGGGGTCGGACGGATCCGTGTGGTTGCCGAACATCCTGCGCTACGTCGTGTGCCGGGTCGACGACGGGACCGACGGGACCTGAGAGCAGGCCTCCCTCCGCCTCCCGGGAGCGGGCTCGGGGGCGGAGGGCGGATGACGACGGGAAACGGGACTCAGCGTCCCGGCGGAAGCATGTCGCGGAACTCCTTGGGCAGCTCGAACGAGGCCGGGTCCCCGTCCGCGCCGGGGATGCCGAAGGGGCTGCCGGTCCCCTCACGACGTGCCGCCTCGGCGCGCTCCTCCTCCTGCCGCTTCATGGGGTTTCCGCTGCGCCGCTTGCCCTTGCCCTTCTTCTGCGGCTTGCCGCGCTTCTTCGTGCCGCCTCCGGCCCCGGGCATCCCCGGCATGCCCGGCATCCCCGGCATGCCTCCGCCCTGCGCCATGCGGGACATCATCTTGCGGGCCTCGAAGAAGCGCTCCACGAGATTCTTGACCGCGCTGACGTCGACGCCGGAACCGCGCGCGATGCGCGCCCGGCGGGAACCGTTGATGATCTTCGGATCATCGCGCTCGGCGGGGGTCATCGACTTGATGATGGCGGCGGTGCGGTCCACCTCGCGCTCGTCGAGATTGTTGATCTGGTCCCGCATCTGCCCCATTCCGGGCATCATGCCCAGGAGCTTGGAGAGCGAGCCCATCTTCCTGACCTGCTCCATCTGGCTCAGGAAGTCGTCGAGGGTGAACTCCTTGGGCCCCTTGGCGAGCTTCTCCGCCATCCGCTCGGCCTCTTGCCGGCTGAAGGTCTGCTCGGCCTTCTCGATGAGGCTGAGCACATCCCCCATGCCGAGGATCCGGGAGGCCATCCGGTCGGGGTGGAAGGCGTCGAAGTCGTCGAGTTGCTCGCCGTTGGAGGCGAACATGATCTGCCGCCCGGTGACCCGGGCGATCGACAGGGCGGCACCACCGCGTGCGTCACCGTCGAGCTTGGAGAGCACGACACCGTCGAAGCCCACCCCGTCGCGGAACGCCTCGGCGGTGGTGACGGCGTCCTGGCCGATCATCGCGTCGACGACGAAGAGGATCTCGTCGGGGGAGACGGCGTCGCGGATGTCCGCCGCCTGCCGCATCAGTTCCTCGTCGATACCCAGCCGGCCGGCGGTGTCGACGATCACCACGTCGTACTGCTTCTCCCGGGCGTGGGCGATCGAGTCGCGGGCCACGGCCACCGGGTCACCCACGCCGTTGCCCGGCTCGGGGGCGTAGATCGCCACCCCGGCCCGCTCGGCGACGACACCGAGCTGGTTGACGGCGTTCGGGCGCTGCAGGTCGCAGGCGACCAGCAGCGGGGAGTGTCCCTGCCCCTTGAGCCAGCGCCCCAGCTTGCCGGCGAGGGTGGTCTTGCCCGCGCCCTGGAGGCCGGCGAGCATGATCACCGTCGGGGGGGTCTTGGCGAACCGCAGCCGACGGGTCTCGCCGCCGAGGATGCCGATCAGTTCCTCGTTGACGATCTTGATGACCTGCTGGGCGGGGTTCAGGGCGCGGGAGACCTCGGCGCCCCGCGCCCGCTCCTTGATCTCCTTGATGAAGGAGCGCACGACCGGCAACGCGACATCGGCCTCCAGCAGGGCGATGCGGATCTCGCGCGCGGTGGCGTCGATGTCCGCCTCACTGAGGCGTCCCTTGCCCCGGAGGTTCTTGAACGTCGCGGCAAGGCGGTCGGAGAGAGTGTCGAACACGGCGCTCGCGGTTCCTTCACGTCGGAGAGCGGGACAGCGGTGTTCTTCAGGGTATCCGCCCGCGGCCCCGTTCCGGGCCGCGGGCGGGTACGCGCCGGTTCCCGGGCCCCGGATCAGCGGCCCAGGGCCCGCTCCACCTCACGGGCGAGGGCGGAGGCCTCGGGCGTGGGGAGCGGACCGCCGTCGGGCCCGGTGACGTAGAAGGCGTCCACCGCGTTCGAGCCCAGGGTGCTGACGTGCGCGCTGCGCACCCGTACCCCGCGGTCCTCCAGCGCCCGCCCGATGCGGTACAGCAGCCCCGGGGCGTCCTGGGCGCGCACCTCGATGACGGTGGCCAGTCGGGACCCCAGCGGGGCCACCCCGACCCGGGGCGGCGGGGCCTGGAGCGCCCGGCGGCGCGGCCGCCGGTAGGCCGCCTCGCGTTCGGCGAGGCGGGCGGTGATGTCGAGGGAACCGTCCAGGGCCCGGATCAGATCGGCCCGCAGCCGTTCCGCCCGGGGCAACGAGCCGAACTCGGCCGCCACCCGCCACTCCAGCAGCAGCGCGGTGCCCTGGTCCGCGGGGCGGATGCTGCGCAGTTCGGCGGAGCGGACGGTGAGGCGGTGCAGGGCGAGCACCCCGGCCACGGCGGGCAGCACACCCGGGCGGTCCGGCAGGGCCACCACCAGTTCGACGCCCACCGGTTCGGGCTCCACCGGCTCGGTCGGGTCCTCGCGGTCGTCGAGCCCACCGACCGGCGTGTTCCGGCTCACCGGGGCGGTGCTCACG
>NZ_VKHT01000043.1 GCF_014141535.1 Streptomyces alkaliphilus
GGGGATGGGGAAGCCGCCGTCCGTCGGCGGGGGCGGAAGAGTAGCGCCCAATCGGAGGTATGTCGGTCGGTTTTCGCAAGTCCGCGCTCACAAGACGCCTGTGAGCTTTCCCACATGGTCACGAATTGCTTCCGGCGCGACCTCTCCGGCAGGGTGTGCGTCTGTCAGGCCCCGCATACGGCACCACCGCGGTGTCGAACCGATCCGCCGGAGGGCGGACGACCCGGCTCGCGGCGTACGCCTCACAACTGAACAGACGTCAGCCGTATGCCGCCCGAGTACCACGCGGGTTCCGGATCGCCCTCGGCGCCGGGACCGCACCGGGCCCGTGCCTCCCACCACCGGATGCCCGGGGGAGGCCCGTGTCAGGGGCACGATTGCGCCCGCGAGGTCACCCGTGGGCGATGGTGGAAGGAAACCGTGTGAGCCGGATGTCTGTCCGGGGATTCGCAGTGGCGTCGGCCACCGCGGTGACCACCGTCGGCGCGGCCGTCGGTGTCGCCTCGGGGGACGACCTCGGTGGTGTGGACACCCTGGAGGCCATTGCAGCCGACACCTCGACCCTGACGGCCGACGCGTCGCTGCTGGTGGACATTCCCGCCGCGGACACCCGGGTGCAGGCCGCGTCCCTGACCCGCCAGGCGGAGTTCCAGGGCGAGGCGGCCCAGTCCGCGACCAAGCGGGCAGCCGAGGAGGCGGCCCGACTGAAGGCCGCCGAGGACGCCGCCGCCAAGCGGGAGGCCGCCGAGCGCGAGGCCCGCGAGAAGGCCGAGCGCGAGGCGCAGGAGAAGGCGGAGCGCGAGGCCCGCGAGAAGGCCGAGCGGGAGGCCGCCGAGGTGGCTTCGGCGAGCACCGCGCAGAACGCGGCCTCCGCTCCCGTGCAGGCCTCGTACACCAAGTCCGAGATCCAGGCGATGGCCATGGAGATCGTCGGCGCGGGCCAGTACCAGTGCTTCTCCAACATCATCGAGCGCGAGTCGGGCTGGAACCACACCGCGACCAATCCCAGTTCGGGTGCCTACGGTCTGGTGCAGGCACTACCGGCGGGCAAGATGGCCTCCGCCGGCGCGGACTGGCGCACCAACCCGGCCACCCAGATCAAGTGGGGCCTGAACTACATGAACGAGCGTTACGGCAGCCCGTGCGGCGCCTGGGAGTTCTGGCAGGCCAACCACTGGTACTGAGCCGGTGGGGGACGGGCGCCCGGCTCATCCCCCCGGTCGGTGACGTCGCCGATTCGTGACCAACCCCGAGGGCCCCCGTGTCGTCCCACGACACGGGGGCCCTCGGGGTTCGGGCCGTGCCCGCCCCCCGTTCGGCGGATCGACAGGGTAACGTCGACCCCCCGTCCCCGACGGTCGGCCGCCGTGCCGGCGCGGGGGCACGGACCAGGGGGAATCCCGGAGTGGCCCGCGGCCTCCGGGGGGAAGAGGTGAGCGAGCGATGTCCGCATTCGACCGGCTGAGATCCGGTCTGTCGCGGGTGGCCGACCGGTTCTCCAGCTACCGGGAGGCGGCGGAGAAGGAGCGCGAGCGGCGCGAGCAGGAGGCGGCCCGACGGGTCGAGGAGGACCCGCGGGAAGCCGAGCGGACCACGGCCGGGGCGGGCGCGGAGGCGGCCGCCCCCACGGCAGGCGGGGGCCATGACGCGGCGGTGGCCGCCGAACGCCCTCTGGTGGAGGGGGACGAGGACACCCGACCGGTCCAGGCCCGCACCTCCGCCGCGAACGTCGCCGCCGCCCGCAAGGACGCCGCCGCCGACGTGGACGCCGGACACGTGCCGCCCGTCGGCCACCACCCCGGCGCGAGCCCGGCCGCCGGTGGGGTGTCGTACCGTCCGGCCCCGGCGGAGGCCCTGCCCTGGGGCCTGCGGGTGGCCTCCGAACTCGGCTGGCGCCTGCTGGTCCTCGCGGCGGCGGTGTGGATCCTCATCCAGGTGATCGGCGCGATCAGCCTCCTGGTGATCTCCTTCGCGGCCGGTCTGCTGATCACCGCCCTGCTGCAGCCCTTCACCGGGCGGCTCAAACGGGCGGGCCTGGGACGCGGGGCCGCCACGGCGGTGACCTCCTTCATGGGCTTCGGCGTGATCGGCCTGGTCGGCTGGTTCGTCGTCTGGCAGGTGATGGAGAACGTTGACGATCTCGTCGAGAGCGTCACCGAGGGCATCAACGAACTGCGCGACTGGGTCCTGGACAGTCCCTTCGGGGTCTCCGACGAGGACATCACCCAGGTGGTGGACAACGTCAACCAGTGGATCGGCGAGCACAGCGCCGAGTTGACCACCGCCGGTCTGGAGGGCGCCAACTACGCGGTGCGGTTCTTCACCGGTGCCGGTGTGACCCTCTTCGTGGTGCTCTTCCTGCTCTACGACGGCCGCAACATCTGGTACTGGTTCCTGAAGTTCATCCCGGCCTCGGCCCGCCCGGCCGTGGCCGGCGCCGGACCGCGTGCCTGGATCACCCTCACCGGTTATGTCCGGGGCACGGTGCTGGTGGCCCTCATCGACGCCCTGGGCATCGGCCTGGGGCTGTACATCCTGCAGGTGCCGATGGCGGTGCCGCTGGCGGTGATCGTCTTCCTGACGGCCTTCGTCCCGATCCTCGGCGCCATCCTCTCCGGCGCGCTGGCGGTGCTCGTGGCGCTGGTGACGGAGGGCTTCGTCACCGCCGTGCTGGTGCTCGGTGTGGTGCTGCTGGTCCAGCAGATCGAGAGCCAGATCCTGCAACCCTTCATCCTGGGGCGGTTGGTGCGGGTGCACCCGCTGGCGGTGGTGCTGACGGTGACGGCGGGCACGCTGTTGGCGGGCATCCCCGGTGCCGTGGTGGCGGTCCCGCTGGTGGCGGTGCTCAACACGGTGGTGACCTATCTGCGCGCCTATCACGATCAGGTGGTGGTCCGGGCCGATCCCCGGCGCAGCGGGGCCACGATCGCCGCGCTGGCCCCCGAACACGATCGGGGCGACTTTGACGGCCCCGGCGACGACCCCGGCGACGGCCCCGGCGCCTCCCGGGCCCCGGGTCGCGGTTCCTGAGCCCCACGCCCCGTCCCACGCCCCGAGGGGTTTTGGCCCGTCCCCTTCGGCGCCCCACCCGGCGCCGTTCGGGGCGGGCCGTCCCCGTCAGTCCGGGGTACCGGCCCACCCCGCGCGAGGGGGGTGCCGCTCCTCCAGCAGGAGCCGCAGCCGTCCGGTGTCGGCGAGGTTCCAGCCATCCGGTTCGACGATCGCCGCCCAGGCGTCCACCGGGTTGGCGCCGTACCGGTGGCCGTGCGGGGCGGGGGCCCCGTAGGAGACGGCCATGTCCACGGTGGTCTGCCAGAAGGTGACGAAGGGGAACCAGTCGATGGCGCCGGTGACGTCGGGGCCGAGCGGTTCGTTCATCCACTCCGGACGACGGAACAACAGGTCGGGGGACCACCAGACCACCGGGTCCGAGGCGTTCTGCAGATAGACCAACCGGGGGTGCTCCCAGTCCGTGGCGTCGCGGACCAGGTCCACCTCCGGGAACTGGGCGAACCGCACGTGTTCGCCGTCCCGCCACGAGGGCCGCCACACCGGACTGCCGGGGTCCCGGTCGCGGGTCAGCTCACGGTGGATGGGGGAGGCGTCGGGCGGGCCGACCAGCAGCCCACCGTCCACCCGGTCCAGCAGATCGTGGATGTCGTCGAAGGCCGCCTCGACCGCCTGCACCCCCATGCTCTCCCCACTCACCAGCAACAGTGGCCGGTCGTCCGCCGGCTCGCGGGACCAGCGCTCGTGGACGGCGTCCACCAGCGCCCGGGTCGCCTCGCCCGCCTCCTCCTGGTCCACCACGAACGACATCCAGCTCGGCAGGTGTGAGTACTGCACGGCCACCACGGCGCTGTCACCGCCGGTCATGTACTCCAGGGCCTCGACGCTGGTGGGGTTGAGCCAGCCGGTGCCGGTTGTGCCGGCGATCAGCAGGACCGACCGGTCGAAGCCGCCCGCGCGTTCCAGTTCCCGCACGGCCAGCTCCGCGCCCTCCTCGGGGGTCTCGTGGGCGGCGCGGCCGACGTAGGCGCGCACCGGTTGCAGGGCCGGGCGGCCGGTGAAGTCGGAGATCTCCCGGGGGGAGAGGACGGTACCGGTGAAGGTGCGGCCCTTGTTGCCCAGCAGTTCCCATGGGACGAGCGAGTCGGGGCTGCCGGAGACCAGGGGGGAGTAGGGCCGCAGCACGCCGGGGTCGGTGCTCGCGTCCTTGGCCGCGGCGATCCGTTCGGCGACGGTCAGCACTCCCCGTTCGAAGACCAGGTCCCGCCCGGTGAAGATGATCAGGAGGCTGCTGAGGACCAGGGCCAGCGCCACCGCCACCGGGCCGGGCACGAAGCGGTGCAGCACCTCGCTCAACAGCCGGGTGCCCAGCCGGATGCCGCGTGCGATCGCCAACAGGGTCAGCGCGACGGCCAGGCTGATCAGCGCGATCATCGCCGAGTGCCAGGTGAGGGTCGGGGGCAGCTCCTGCAACCGGCGCAGTTCGCGCTGCATGTCGGCGCTCCGGGACAGCAGGAGGATCACCAGGGGCGGGGTCAGCAGGTGGAAGGTGAGCCAGCAGCGGGCCCGGACGGTCTCGTCGGGACGCCAGGGGGCCACCCGGCGGTACAGCGTGGCGACGAGGGCTCCGAGGCCGTAGCCGATCGCGGCGGTGATGCCGCCGATGACGCCCTGCAGGTACCACGGGCGCGGGACCAGCGAGGGGGTCAGGGAGAGCCAGAAGAAGAAGAGGGCGACCAGGCAGGCGAAGAGGTCCGGCCAGCGGCGGACCAGCCGACGGGGGTCCTCGCGGTCGACGAGGGGGCGGCGCAGGACGCGCAGTGCGGTGTGCCGGGCCCGGGCGGGCCATCCGGCGCCGGTGGGGCGTGCGTCGGAGGGATCGACGGCGCGCGGGGTGGGCCCCGAGCCGGGCCCCGACCCGTCGGCGGTGTACAGCATCGATCCCTCCCCCTGTCCCGTGCCGGCGGCGGGCGTGTCCCCGGGCTCCGGGTGACTCCGGAAGGTGTCCGGATGGTTTCCGGGTGACGACCCGGGGCCGGCGGCACACCACGCTAGGGGATCGGACGCCCCGGGGCGGTCGGACGTTGAGCCGGTGCCGGATTGTGATCAACCGCCCCCCGAACGGCGCCGCGCGCGGAGGGGTCCGAGGGGCGCGAAGGCGCACGGGCCGGGGGAGGCGCGACGGGGGAGGTCCGGGTCCGGGTGGAGGGCCCCGGGACCGCCCGTTCGGCCGCTCTCCCGGTATTCACCTCGATTCCACACCCGGTGTATACGTGGTGTGTATAGTGGTCCGCATGTCCATCAGTCACACGTTGCTCGGCCTGCTGGAGGGCGGCCCCAGCCACGGATACGACCTCAAACGGGCCTTCGACGCCCACTTCGGCCAGGACAAGCCCCTCCACTACGGACAGGTCTACTCGACCATGTCCCGCCTGCTGAAGAACGGCCTCGTCGAGGTCGAGGGCGTCGAAGCCGGCGAGGGTCCCGACCGCAAGCGCTACGCCATCACCGACTCCGGCGTCACCGATGTCGCCGAGTGGCTCTCCCGGCCGGAGAAGCCCGAGCCCTACCTGCGCAGCACCCTGTACACCAAGGTCGTCCTCGCCCTGCTGACCAGCCGGGACGCCGCCGGTCTGCTCGACGTCCAGCGCGCCGAACACCTGCGACTGATGCGTGAGCTGACCCGCCGCAAGTCGTCCGGCGACCTCGCCGACCAGCTCATCTGCGACCACGCCCTCTTCCATCTGGAAGCCGACCTGCGGTGGCTGGACCTGACCGCCGCCCGCCTCGACCGACTCGCCGCGGAGGTGATCCGGCCGTGACCGACGCCCTGCTCACCGCCACAGCCCTGCACAAGACCTACGGCAACACCCCCGCCCTGGCCGGCGCCGACTTCTCGGTGGCCGCCGGCGAGATCGTCGCGATCATGGGCCCCTCGGGGTCGGGCAAGTCCACCCTGCTGCACTGCCTGGCCGGGATCGTCCCGCCGGACTCCGGAAGCGTCCGCTTCGACGGCCGCGAGATGACCACCCTCTCCGACGCGGAGCGCAGTGCCCTGCGCCGCTCCGCCTTCGGTTTCGTCTTCCAGTTCGGCCACCTGGTGCCCGAGCTGACCTGCCGGGAGAACGTCGCCCTGCCGCTGCGTCTCAACGGCGTGGCCCGCCGCGAGGCCGAGCGGCGCGCGGACGAGTGGCTGGAGCGGCTGGAGGTGCACGACGTGGCCGGCCACCGCCCCGGCACCGTCTCCGGCGGTCAGGGGCAGCGGGTCGCCGTGGCCCGGTCCCTGGTCGGACGCCCCCGCGTGCTGTTCGCCGACGAGCCCACCGGCGCCCTGGACTCCCTCAACGGCGAGCGAGTGATGGAGCTGTTCACCGAGGCCGCCCGCACCGCCGGCGCCGCCGTCGTGCTGGTCACCCACGAGTCCCGGGTGGCCGCCTGGTCCGACCGCGAGATCGTTGTGCGCGACGGCATCGCCCGCGACCCGGTGGGCGCCGCGTGACCGGCTCCTCGCGCCCGTCCGGCGCCACCGGCTCCACCGTCCCCACCGCCCTGCGGGATCGGGGCGCCGCCCCGGTCCTCCGTGGTCCCCTCCCCGACGCACCGGAGTTCCCCGAGCCGCCCGGCACCGCGGGCCGCTGGGCCCGCGACCTGTGGATGGGGATGCGCTTCGCCCTGGCCGGGGGCCGGGAGGGCCTGCTGCGCACCTCCCTGACCGCGCTCGGTGTCGGGTTCGGTGTCGCGGTGCTGCTGCTGGCCGCCGCCGTGCCCAATCTGATCTCCGGCTACGAGGAGCGCAACGCCGCCCGGGGCCACGAGTACACCTCGGCCTCCGAGGGGGAGATCGCCCCCGGTGAGCGGACCGTGCTCATCACACCGCAGAGCACGCAGTTCCGCGGCGAATGGGTGACCGGCACGGTCCTGCACGCCGAGGGCGGGGATCCCGCCCTGCCGCCGGGCATCACCGAGGTGCCGGCGCCCGGCACCATGGTGGTCTCGCCGGCCCTGCGCGACCTGCTCGACTCCCCGGACGCCCACCTGCTGACCCCGCGACTCCCCTACGAGCTGAGCGGGATCGTCGCGGACGAGGGGCTCACCGAGCCCAACGAACTGCTCTGGTACGCCGGTGACCCGGGACTCGCCGAGCGGATCGATGACGACGGGGTGTACCGGGTCGACGCCTTCGGGGTCACGGCGGGGAGCCAGCCGCTCCACCCCGTGCTGCTCCTCATGCTGGTCATCGGCTGCGTGGTGCTGCTGCTGCCGGTGGGCGCGTTCATCGCCACCGCCGTCCGGTTGGGCGGCGAGCGGCGGGACCGTCGCCTGGCCGCGCTCCGCCTGCTCGGCACCGACGTCCGCGCCACCCACCGCATCGCGGCCGGCGAGGCCCTGGCCGGTGCCCTGGTCGGACTCCTGGTGGGAGTGGTGGTGTTCCTCCTGGGCCGCAACCTGCTCGCCGAGTTCCGGATCTTCGGTCTCAGTGCCTTCTCGGAGGACGCGGTTCCCGCCCTCGCCATCGCCCTGTTCGTCATCATCGGTGTGCCGACGGCCGCGGTGATGGTCACCCTCCAGGCCATGCGCCGGGTCGCCGTCGAGCCGCTGGGCGTCGTGCGCACCTCCACCCCCCGGCGTCGCAGGCTCTGGTGGCGGCTGCTGCCTCCCCTCGCGGGTCTGGCGCTGCTGCTGCCCCTGGCGTTGTCGGGGAGCGAGGAACCGGATGTGGGGACCGGAGAGATCTGGCAGGTCTCCGTGGGCATCGTCTTCCTGCTGGTCGGCGCCACAGCGGTCCTTCCGTGGCTGGTCGAGGCACTGACCGGGCGGGTACGCGGCGGCCCGGTGCCGTTCCAACTCGCCATGCGCAGGCTGCAACTGGACTCCGGCTCCGCCAGCCGCGCGGTCAGCGGCGTCACCATCGCCGTCGCCGGGGCGATCGCCCTGCAGATGTTCCTGACCGGCATCACCACGCAGTTCTCCGAGGAGACCGGGGCGGGCGAGGGGTCCCCGTCACTGGTGGTCTCCGGCGGCGCCCCCCGGGACCCCTCCGACCCCCTCGAAGGGGCGCGGCGCCTGGAGGAGGTCGCCGGTGTGACGGGAGTCCTGGGGTATGCCTCGCACCAATTGCCCCGCACGGACGACGCGGAGATCTGGTCCGGTGTCACCATCGCGGAGTGCGAGGTCCTCGTCCGGCTCCTGGCCACGGAGAACTGTGTCGACGGCGCCGTCTACCTCGCGCACCGGGAGGACGAGCGCCTGAACGTCGCCCCCGGCGACTCGCTGAACCTCGCCGTGGAGTACGACGCCCTCTCCGGCGACCGCCTGGACACCGAGGTGGAGCCGTGGACGATCCCGGCGGACGCCCCCGTGGTGACCCTGGGCGGGGAGAACGGCATCGGTTACCTGATGTCCGGCGTGTTCGCCACCCCGGCGGCGCTGGACCCCGGACGAATCCCCGACATCGCGTTCGAGGCGCAGTTGTACACGCAACCGGGCGAGCCGGACATCGCCGAGCACGTGCGCAACGCCCTCTTCGACGGGGAGTCCCGGTTCTACGTCTTCGAGGCCTCCCCGACCCTCCACGACGACGAGTTCGACAACCTGCGTCGCTCGCTGTACGCCGGTGCCGTGGTCGTCATGCTCCTGATCGGCGGCTCCATGGCGATCTCCACTCTGGAGCAGATGCGCGAACGCCGCCGGCTGCTGTCGGTCCTGGTCGCCTTCGGCACCCCCCGCTCGACCCTGGCCGGCTCCGTGCTGTGGCAGACCGCGCTGCCGGTCGCGCTCGGTCTCCTCATCGCGATGGTCGGTGGTATGGGCCTGGGGGCGGTCCTGCTGACCACGGTGGGCGGATCGGTGGTGTTCGACATCCCGTCGCTGCTCGTGATGACGGCCGCCGGAGCCGGGGTCGTCCTCGGCGCCACCCTGGTCGGGATGCCCTCGCTGTATCGGATGATGCGCCCGCAGGGGCTGCGCACCGAATGACGGCGGGGAGGGCCGGGTCCCTATCCCACCCCGGCCCTCCCCGCGCCGCCCGGGCGCGATCGACGCGGACCCCACGGGGGTGGGATCGCGTCGGTCGCGCCCGGCACACCGCCGACGGCCCGGGCCCTCTTCTCCCCGGAGGGCCCGGGCCGTCGGCCTCGAGCCTGTCCACGGCTCCCGGCGTGGCCCGGGTCACGGCGACCCCGCGTCCCGGCCCGTCGGGGGCGTTCTAGGCTGGTGGCCGCGCCGTCGCCGCCGTGTGTCGGCGACGCGCGCCCGGCGGCGGGTGCCCCACGCGCCGGGCACGCCGGTACATCCGGCACGCCGAGACGAGACGACGGAAGGCCGCCATGCCCGAGTTCTCCCACACCGACCTGCTGCCCGTCGGCGAGGACACCACCCCCTACAGCCTGATCACCGCCGAGGGGGTCGAGACCGTCGAGGCGGCCGGCCGCACCTTCCTGAGCGTCGCGCCCGAGGCGCTGCGCCTGCTGGCCGCAGAGGCCATGCACGACATCGCCCACTACCTGCGCCCCGACCACCTCGCCCAGCTGCGACGCATCCTGGACGACCCCGAGGCCTCGCCCAACGACCGCTTCGTCGCCCTGGACCTGCTGAGGAACGCCAACATCGCCGCCGCCGGCGTGCTCCCGATGTGCCAGGACACCGGCACCGCCATCGTGATGGGCAAGCGCGGCCAGAACGTCCTCACCGAGGGGCGGGACGCCGAGGCCCTGTCCCGGGGCGTGTACGACGCCTACACGAAGCTGAACCTGCGCTACTCCCAGCTCGCCCCGCTCACCATGTGGGAGGAGCGCAACACCGGCACCAACCTGCCCGCCCAGATCGAGCTGTACGCGGCCGACGGCGCCTCCTACGACTTCCTCTTCATGGCCAAGGGCGGCGGCTCGGCCAACAAGTCCTTCCTCTACCAGGAGACCAAGGCGGTCCTCAACGAGCGCTCCATGATGCGCTTCCTGGAGGAGAAGATCCGGTCCCTGGGCACCGCCGCCTGCCCGCCGTACCACCTGGCGATCGTCGTCGGCGGCACCTCCGCCGAATACGCGCTGAAGACCGCCAAGTACGCCTCCGCGCACTACCTGGACGCCCTGCCCACCGAGGGTTCCCCCTCCGGCCACGGCTTCCGCGACCTCGAGATGGAGGAGCGGGTCTTCCAACTCACCCGGGAGCTGGGGATCGGCGCGCAGTTCGGCGGCAAGTACTTCTGCCACGACGTGCGGGTGGTCCGGCTGCCCCGGCACGGCGCCTCCTGCCCGGTCGCGTTGGCCGTCTCCTGCTCCGCCGACCGGCAGGCCCGGGCCCGGATCACCGCCGAGGGCGTCTTCCTGGAGCGGTTGGAGACCGACCCGGCCCGCTTCCTGCCCGACACCACCGACGAGCAGTTGGAGACGGCCGGGGACGTGGTGCGCATCGACCTCACCCGGCCCATGGAGGAGATCCGCGCCGAGTTGAGCCGGCACCCGGTGAAGACCCGACTCTCGCTCACCGGCCCGCTGGTGGTGGCCCGGGACATCGCGCACGCGAAGATCAAGGAGCGGCTGGACGCCGGGCAGGGAATGCCCGACTACCTGCGCGACCACGCCGTCTACTACGCCGGTCCCGCCAAGACCCCCGAGGGGTACGCCTCCGGTTCCTTCGGTCCGACCACGGCCGGCCGGATGGACTCCTACGTGGAGCGGTTCCAGGCCGCGGGCGGCTCGATGGTGATGCTCGCCAAGGGCAATCGGTCCCGGCAGGTCACCGAGGCCTGCGAGCGGCACGGCGGCTTCTACCTGGGGTCCATCGGCGGACCGGCCGCGCGACTGGCGCGGGACTGCATCAAGAAGGTCGAGGTCCTGGAGTACCCGGAGCTGGGCATGGAGGCGGTCTGGCGGATCGAGGTGGAGGACTTCCCGGCGTTCATCGTGGTGGACGACAAGGGCAACGACTTCTTCACCGACCCGGCGCCCGAGCAGCCCTTCGTGACCTCCATCCCGGTGCGTTCCGGCGCCTGAGCCGCCCGCTTCCCCGGCTCCTCCCGGTGCCCCGGGGGCGAACCGGTGCTTGCCCCGGCGCGCGGCTTCCACCGCGCGCCGGGGCGTCCGCGTTAGGTTCGAGCCCATGAACGCATCCACACCGGAACAGGGACGGAACCGGAAGCGGGATCGGGCGATGGACACCACGAACGGTGGCGCCCCGGTCGGGGGGTCGGGGGCGGACTTCCGCGTCGAACACGACTCGATGGGGGAGGTGCGGGTGCCCGCCCGCGCCCGGTGGGGTGCGCAGACCCAGCGCGCGGTGGAGAACTTCCCCGTCTCCGGCCGGCGGCTGGAATCCGCCCAGATCGCAGCCCTGGCCCGGATCAAGGCCGCCGCGGCCGTGGTCAACGGCCGACTGGGGGTGCTGCCCGACGACCTCGCCGACGCGATCGCCGACGTCGCCCGCGAGGTGGCCGACGGGCGGTGGGACGACCACTTCCCGGTGGACGTCTACCAGACCGGCTCGGGCACCTCGTCCAACATGAACGCCAACGAGGTGATCGCCGGCCTCGCCGCCGAACGCCTCGGTCGGTCGGTCCATCCCAACGACCACGTCAACGCGAGCCAGTCCTCCAACGACGTCTTCCCCTCATCCATCCACGTCGCCGCCGTCGACGCCGTGCTGCGGGAGCTGATTCCCGCCCTGGAACACCTCGCGGACACCCTCTCCCGTCGCTCCGACGGGTTCGCCGACGTGGTCAAGGCCGGCCGCACCCACCTCATGGACGCCACCCCCGTCACCCTGGGACAGGAGTTCGCCGGCTACGCCGCCCAGGTGCGCCACGGTGTCGAGCGACTGCGCGACGCCCTGCCCCGCCTCGCCGAGCTGCCGCTGGGAGGCACCGCGGTGGGCACCGGCGTCAACACCCCGGCCGGCTACGCCGACGCCGTCGTCGCCGAACTGGCCGCCGACACCGGCCTGCCACTGACCGGGGCCCGCGACCGGTTCGAGGCCCAGGGCGCCCGGGACGCCGTGGTGGAGACCTCCGGTCAACTGCGCACCGTCGCCGTCTCCCTCACCAAGATCTGCAACGACCTGCGCTGGATGGGCTCGGGCCCCCGCACCGGCCTGGCCGAGATCACCCTGCCCGACCTGCAGCCCGGCTCCTCGATCATGCCGGGCAAGGTCAACCCGGTGGTGCCCGAGGCGGTGCTGATGATCGCGGCCCGGGTGATCGGCAACGACACCACGATCACCGTCGCCGGGGCCTCCGGCACCTTCGAGCTGAACGTCATGCTCCCGGTGATGGGCACGAGCCTGCTGGAGTCGATCCGGCTGCTGTCCTCCGGCGCCCGTCTGCTCGCCGACCGCACCGTGGAGGGTCTGGTCGCGAACGTGGACCGCTGCCGGGAGTACGCCGAGTCCTCCCCGTCCGTGGTCACCCCGCTCAACCGTTACCTGGGGTACGAGGAGGCCGCCCGGATCGCCAAGCGGTCCCTGACCGAGCGCGTCACCGTCCGGCAGGCCGTGATCGACGCCGGCCACCTGGAACGGGGGACGCTCACCGAGGAACAACTGGACCGGGCGCTGGACGTCCTGTCCATGACCCGACCCATCGAACCGGAACCGGGGGAGGGGCCCGGCCGGACGCGGTGAGGGCGCCCTCGCGCGCCCCGCGGCGGCCCCGGGGAAGCCCCCGGGGCGCTTCCCGCACGCCGGCTTCCGCACCGGCGCGGAAGCCGGAGGAGAATGCGGCGGGAACGCCGGAATGCGGGGGGCGTGCGCCTATCCTTCCCTTATGACGACACACCGCGAGCCCGGTACGGGCACCGACGGCGCGACGTCGTGGCCGCGCTGGCGGCCCGGTGACCACATCCTGTGGCGCTATCGGGCCAACGGTACGTCCGATGTCCACATCTGCCGGCCGGTGACCGTCGTCCGGGACACCCCCGATCTGCTGGCCGTCTGGCTGGCCCCCGACACCCCCTGCGTGCGTCCCCGGCTCCTGGACGGCACCCCCGTCCACCTCGAGCCGCTGGAAACCCGCTACACCAAACCCCGGGGGCCGGTCCCGACCACCTGGAGCGGAACCGGCGTGCTGAAGCTGGCCCGGCCCGGCGATCCCTGGTCGGTGTGGTTGTTCTGGGAACAGGGGTGGCGCTTCAAGAACTGGTACGTCAACCTGGAGGAGCCGCTGCGACGCTGGTCGGGAGGGGTGGACTCGGAGGACCACTTCCTCGACATCGCGGTCTACCCGGACCGACGCTGGGAATGGCGGGACGAGGACGAGTTCGCCCGGGCGCTCGAGGTGGGACTGATCGACCCCGATCGGGCCGAGCGGGTGCGCCGCGCCGGACGCGAGGCCACCCGCCTCATCGGCCGCTGGGGCAGCCCGTTCTCCGAACGGTGGACCGAGTGGCGTCCCGCGCCCGACTGGGGGACCCCCGCGTTGCCGCCCGATTGGCAC
>NZ_VKHT01000430.1 GCF_014141535.1 Streptomyces alkaliphilus
GGAGATGTGTATACGAGACAGGCCCCCGCCCCGACGAAGGACACGAAGGACACCAGGCCCACCATGACGGAACTGCTCGCGGCCTACACCGGGACCAACGAGACCGTTCTCGACGGCGCCCTGGTCCTGGCGATCCCGGTGGCCGTCCTCGGCGGGCTGGTCTCCTTCTTCTCCCCCTGCGTGCTGCCCCTGGTCCCCGGCTACCTCAGCTACGTGACCGGTGTGGGCGGCGCGGACCTGGGCGAGGCACGGCGCGGTCGGATGCTGCTCGGCTCGCTGCTGTTCGTGCTCGGCTTCTCGGCGGTGTTCATCTCCACCGGGGCGCTCTTCGGCGGTGTCGGGAACGTCCTGCAGGAACACCGCGAGTTCCTGACCAGGGTCTTCGGGGTCCTGACCATTCTGCTGGGCCTGCTCTTCATGGGGCTGGTGCCCCGGATGGGACAGCGCGAGTTCCGCTTCCACACCCGGCCCACCGCCGGGCTGGCCGGTGCGCCGATGCTGGGCGTGGTCTTCGGCATCGGCTGGACGCCGTGCATCGGGCCGACCCTGGCCTCGGTGAACTTCCTGGCCTTCAACGAGGCCACCGCCGGGCGCGGGGCGTTGTTGACGGCGGCGTACTGTCTGGGAATGGGTCTGCCGTTCATCCTCGCGGCGCTGGCCTTCCGACGGACGCTGGGCGCCTTCTCCGTGGTCAAGCGGCACTACGCGCTGGTGATGCGGATCGGTGGCGTGATGATGATCCTCACCGGTCTGCTGCTGGTCACCGGGGTGTGGGACCGCATCGTGTACCAGCTGACGGTGTGGTCCGCCGGCTTCACGGTGGGGATCTGAGATGGGTTCCCCCGCCACGACCGGGCCTCCCCCGAACCCGCCGGATCCCCGCCCACCGGGCGGACACCGCGCGGGAACGGACACGGAGACGGAGCGAGAGACAGCGATCGGTGGGCACCATGGGTGAGCACAGGGACACGGGTACGACGATCGAGCGGCCCCCCGGGACCGGGGCGACCGGGTACGCCCCCGACGACTTCCCCGGGTCCGCCGCCGGGCCCGAGGGCCGGCTCGGCCCCGGTGAGGAGGACCCCGGTGGCCCCGGGGGCTCCGGTGGGTCGGGCGACGGCCCGGGGGGCCCGGACGGCCCCGCCGGCTCCGGCTCCTTCGGCGGGGCCCGTGAGCCGGGCGCGCGCGGCGCGCTGGCCTGGCTGGGCCGCGAACTCCTCGGCTGGGGTCGCTGGTACTGGCGTCAGCTCACCTCGATGCGCACCGCGCTGATCCTGCTCTTCCTCCTCGCACTGGCCTCCATCCCGGGCTCGCTCATCCCGCAGGAGACCGGCAACCCGGCGGTGCTCGCCGACTTCCGGGCCCGTCACGGGGCACTGGCGGACGTCTACGAGCGGCTCCAGTTGTTCAGCGTGTACTCGTCGGTGTGGTTCTCGGCGATCTACATCCTGCTGTTCGTCTCGCTGATCGGCTGCATCGTCCCCCGCACGTGGCAGTTCGTGGGTCAGCTGCGCTCCCGGCCGCCGCGCGCCCCCCGCCGGCTGGACCGGATGCCCGCCTCGGTCCACTGGCGGACCGACGCCGAGCCGGCGGTGGTGCTGGAGGCCGCGCACGGCGAGCTGCGCCGCCGCCGCTTCCGCACCGCCCGCGACGGGGACGGCACGGGCACCGGCGCCCGCCCGGCGGCCGTGGCGGCCGAGAAGGGCTACCTGCGCGAGGCGGGGAACCTGCTCTTCCACATCGCGCTGGTCGTCATGCTCATCGCCTTCGCCGCCGGCCAGCTCTACCGCTCGGAGGGCGGCAAGCTGGTCGTCGTCGGCAGCGGCTTCACCAACACGCTCACCCAGTACGACGACTTCGGGTCGGGCGCGCTGTTCGACATCGGGGAACTGGAGCGGTTCCGCTTCGACCTGAACGAGTTCCACGCCCGCTTCGCCCGCGAGGGCCCCGACCTGGGCACCCCCCGCGAGTTCCGGGCCGACGTCACCTACTGGCGGGACGGCGACACCGAGGGCACCGACGCGGCCATCGAGGTCAACCACCCGCTGACGATCGGCGACGCCAAGATCTACCTGATCGGCCACGGCTTCGCGCCGGTGGTCACCGTCACCGACGGTCAGGGGGAGGTCGCCTTCACCGGCCCGGTGCCGTTCCTGCCGCAGGACATGGCGGGCACGGCGACCGGCGTCATCAAGGTGACCGACTACCTCGACGAGAACGGCGAGCCCGATCAGCTCGGCTTCCAGGGCATCTTCAGCCCGACCTACCGGATCACCGAGGACCGGGGGCCGCACTCCAGCTTCCCCGAGCCCGATCACCCTGTGCTCACCCTCACCGCGTACCGGGGCAACCTGGGGCTCAACTCGGGCATCCCGCAGAACGTCTACCAGCTGGACACCAGCCGGATGGAACAGTTCCTCGACCCCACCGGCGAGCCGCGCCGCATCAGCATGGAGCCCGGTGACACCTGGGCGCTGCCCGAGGGCAAGGGGGAGCTGACCTTCGAGGGCTTCGAGCGCTGGGCCAGCTTCCAGATCTCCACCCCCGCCGCCAACGGCTGGGCGCTGGCCGGCTCCGTGGGCGCCGTGCTGGGCCTGGCGGCCTCGCTGCTCATCCAGCGGCGCCGGGTCTGGGTGCGGGCCACGGCCGGACCGGACGGCCGCACCCTGGTGGAGATGGGCTCGCTGGGACGCACCGAGTCCGCCCGGATCCCGGAGGAGCTGGGCGAACTGGCCGCGGTGCTGAGCCGGCAGGCCCCACCGCTGCCCGAGGGCGGGGATCCCGAGGGCGCCGCGGCCGGTCCCGAGGGCCCCGCCGGCGGTGACGCCGGTGACGCCGAACCCACCCAAGACCTTCCCGACGGTCCGTCCGCCCCCCGGGCGGACGCCGCCGGGGACCCCGGCTCCGGGGGAGCCGAACCCACCCAGGACCGGAAGGAGAAGTCCCGCGATGCTTGACGCCGACGCCGGGCTCGCCGATTACGGCAAGCTGCTCGTCTACTCCGCGATGGCCGTGTACGTGCTGGCGTTCCTGGCCTACATCGCCGAGTGGGCCTTCGGCAGCCGCAGCCGTGTCGCCCGCACCGCCGCGGCCCTCACCCCGACCACCGCCGGGAAGGGCGACGCCGAGGGAGGCGGGAGGGCGGCCGCAGGAGCCGTGCCCGCGGTCACCGTCCGCAAGGGCGGTGCCACCTCCGTCCTGGAGCGCCCCGACACCGGCCGGAGGACCGGCGGGGACGGCCCGACCGTCGTCACCCGCTCCGGCGCGGTCGGCCGCGACGACGTGCCCGACGGTCCCGGTGCCGCCGCCGGTGACGAACGGGGCGACCTGTACGGCCGGATCGCCGTCTCGCTGACCGTGCTGGCCTTCGTGCTGCACCTCGGCGGCGTGGTGCTCCGCGCGGTCGCCGTGCAGCGGGCCCCGTGGGCCAACATGTACGAGTTCTCCACCACCTTCTCGATGGTGGCGGTGGGCGCGTTCCTCGCCTTCATGCTGGCCGGTCGCAACGTCGGCTGGCTGGGTCTGCCGCTGGTGACCACGGTCCTGCTCGACCTGGGCCTGGCCGTCACCGTCCTGTACACCGAGAGCGACCAGCTGCCGCCCGCCCTGCAATCGGTGTGGATGTGGATCCACGTGTCGCTGGCGATCGTCTGCGGCGCGATGTTCTACCTGGGCGCGGTGGCCACCGTCGCGTTCCTTTTCCGGGATCGCTACGAGAGCAAACTCCTGGCCGGCGGTACGCCCGGCCGGGTCACGACCTCGGTGCTGGAACGGCTGCCCTCCTCGGTGAGCCTGGACCGCTTCGCCTACCGGATCAACGCCGTGGTCTTCCCGCTGTGGACCTTCACGATCATCGCGGGGGCGATCTGGGCCGAGAACGCCTGGGGTCGGTACTGGGGCTGGGACCCCAAGGAGGTGTGGTCGTTCATCACCTGGCTCGGCTACGCCGCCTACCTGCACGCCCGGTCCACCGCCGGCTGGCGCGGGCGGAAAGCCGCCTACCTGGCGATCTTCGCCTTCCTGTGCTTCCTGTTCAACTACTACGGCGTCAACATGTTCGTCGACAGCCTGCACTCCTACGCCGGCGTGGACTGAGCCCGTCGCCGTCCTCGAAGCCGTCGCCGGAGCGGCGCCGCCCCGGTCCCCGCGTCGTGCGGGGGCCGGGGCGGCGCGCGTGCGGGATCCGGCCCGGCCCCGCCCGGGTCGCGCGATCACCCGGGGCCGGGGCCGGGTT
>NZ_VKHT01000431.1 GCF_014141535.1 Streptomyces alkaliphilus
TCGCTCACCGGCGCGCCACCGGGCGGGCCCGTTCCCCGGTCGACTTCGTGCGCATGTCCCCATCCCCTTCGTCCGGCCTTTCCCACCGCCCCTGCCGTTCCCCCGGGCCGGCGGTGGTCCACACGGCCCCCGGGGGCCGTGTGCCGGTGATATGCCCGGGGGCGTGGTTCGCACACCCGGGGCGTGCGGCCTTCGAAACGCGCCCTGATCCGAGGAGGTGGCGGAACGGGGGCCCGCGACGCACGACGCGCCTTCCCCTCCCCCGGACCCCGGTGCCGGGCCCGTCGTTCAGCGCCGGTGCGGTCGGTTCCCGTCCCGCCGGGAGGCCGGTCGTCCGTGCCGAGGGGGCTCCACCGGCACGGCGGCCCCGTGCGGCTTCTCCGGCAGGTCGGGCCAGTACCGGGGAATGATCCGCCACGCCGCCTCCAGGCCCAGCACCGCGACGCCCGCCACGCCCACGGCCACCCACGGCATCGTCAGGCCGACCAGGTTCAGCGCGAACACCTCCTGCAACCACGGGGTCACCAGCACGGTCAGGAACCCGCCCGCCATCACGGCCAGCAGGCACACCCGCCACCACGTGTAGGGGCGGGCGATGATCGAGAGCACCCACAGCGCGATGAGGAACAACGTCAACGACGCCGCGCTGGTCTCCGCCTCCAGGGTCGCCTCCGTGGCGCCGTAGTGCGCGCGCGCCAACAGGTAGACGGAGAAGGTCGAGACGCCGGTGATCAGGCCGAACGGCACGGAGAACCGCAGCACGCGGCGCACGAAGTGCGGACGGGCCCGCTCCCGGTTGGGCGCCAACGCCAGGAAGAACGCCGGGACGCCGATGGTCAGTGCCGAGATCAGCGTCAGGTGGCGGGGCAGGAAGGGGTAGGGCACCTGACTGATGATCACCGCGAAGGCCATGAAGACCGAGTAGACGGTCTTGGTGAGGAACAGGCTCGCGATCCGTTCGATGTTGCCGATCACCCGCCGGCCCTCGGCGACCACCGAGGGCAGCGTGGCGAAGCTGTTGTTCAACAGCACGATCTGCGCCACGGCCCGGGTGGCCTCCGAGCCCGAACCCATCGCGACCCCGATGTCGGCGTCCTTGAGCGCGAGCACGTCGTTCACGCCGTCCCCGGTCATCGCGACATCGTGTCCCCGGGACTGCAGGGCGGCCACCATCTCGCGTTTCTGTTGCGGGGTGACCCGCCCGTAGACGGTGCCCTTCTCCAGCGCCTCCGCCATCCCGGCGGGATCGTCCGGCAGGGAACGCGCGTCCACCGGCCGGTCGGCGTTCGGAAGGTCCAGTTCGGCGGCCACCGCCCCGACGGAGACGGCGTTGTCACCGGAGATGACCTTCGCGTCGATGTCCTGCTCGGCGAAGTACCGCAGCGTGTCGGCCGCCTCCGGGCGCAGCCGCTGTTCGAGCACCACCAGCGCCGTCGGGACCGAGGGGGCGGCGGCGGGACCGCCCTCCGTGTCGGCGAGGGCGGCCATCCGATCGGCGGGCAGCCCGGAGCGGGTCAGCAGCAGCACCCGCAACCCCTGTGAGTTCAGTCGGTCGGCCTCCCGGAGCACCGGATGGTCGGGGGGCAGCAGCACATCCGGAGCCCCCAACAACCAGGTCCGGCGGGTTCCGTCCGGTTCCACGAGGGTGGCACCGCTGTACTTGCGGGCGGATGAGAAGGGCAGGCCGGCGACAGCCCGCCAACCCTCGGGGGCGGGGTGGGCCTGCGCGATGGCCCGCAGGCTCGCGTTGGGATGGCGGTCCCCCGCGCCGAGCGCGCCGAGGACGTGCCGCAGGTGGGCCCCGTCGATCACATCCTCGCCGGGCCCCGCCCTTCCGTCGGGGGCGGGGGCATCCCCCTCCGTCCCCGACGCAAGCGCGCCACCGGGCAGGGGACGCACCTCCCGGACATCCATGCCGCCCTCGGTGAGGGTGCCGGTCTTGTCCAGACAGACCACGCTGACCCGGGCCAAACCCTCGATCGCCGGGAGTTCCTGAACCAGGCACTGCTGACGTCCCAGGCGGATGACACCGATGGCGAAGGCCATGGAGGTGAGCAGCACCAGGCCCTCGGGCACCATCACCACGATCCCGGCCACCATGCGGCGGATCGCCTCGAAGGTGTCGGCCCCCTCCACCAGCAGCTGGCTGATGATCAGGCCGATGGCGGCGGGGATCATCAGCATCACGCAGAACTTCAGGATCCGGCTGATGCCGCTGCGCAGTTCCGAGTGGACCAGGGTGAACCGGGAAGCCTCCTCGGCGAGCTGCGCCGCGTACGCCTCCCGACCCACGCGGGTGGCGGTGAAGGCCCCGCTTCCGGCGACGACGAAGCTGCCCGACATCACCGGGTCGCCCGGCCGCTTGACCACGGGATCGGCTTCGCCGGTCAGCAGCGACTCGTCCACCTCGAGGCCATCGGCCTCGTTCACCACACCGTCGACGACGACCTTGGAGCCGGAGGACAGCTCGATCACGTCGTCGAGGACGATCGAGCCGGTGGGAATCGGCCGGGCCTCGCCGTCCCGTCGCACCACCGGGCGGGCCTCACCGATGACCGCGAGGTTGTCCAGGGTGCGCTTGGCCCGCAGCTCCTGCACGATCCCGATGAGGGCGTTCGCGATGATCACGAAACCGAAGAGGCCGTCCTGGATGGGGCCGACCACCAGGATGATCGCGAAAAGAGTGCCGATGATGCCGTTGAACAAGGTGAAAACGTTGGCCCGAACGATCTCCGCGGTGGAGCGGGAGGACCGCACGGGAACGTCGTTGACCTGGCCGCGGGACACCCGGTCGGCGACATCCGCCGCCGTCAGCCCCCGCACTTCGCCGGCCGTGTCGACCCGGGTCTGCGTCATGCTCCGACCCTACGATTTTCGGGAGACGAACGCGCGGGTCCCACTCGTCCTCCCGGCCACCGGGAGGCATCGGGCCGGGGAATCACCGGAAAGGGGAGGGGAAACGGGTGGCGGCCCGTGACGGCGGTGGCGAACATCACCGCTTTCCACGCCGTGCGCGGCGTCCTGCGGGCGGCTGGGGAGGCGGGTGAGTCGGCTCCCCGGGTGCTCGGCCCCGGTGTTCAGCGCCGGTGGTCGGAGGCGGTGCCCCGACCCGGTTCATCCGGCGGGGAAGGCGCGTCGGCCTCCTCCCCGCCGGACGGGTTCTCTCCTGTGGGGGCACCGGGGGGAGAGCCCTCGGGTCGGTCCCCGGAATCGGCCGAGGGGGTGGTCCGGGCCGCTCGTCGCAGCGCGGCCTCACGACGATGGACGAACCAGAGACCGTAGAGGCCCATGAGGACGCCCGCCCCGCAACTCCAGATCCACCACTGCGCGTCGTGATCGGCGAGTCGGGAGTGGAAGGGGAGGGAGCCGAGCAGGAGGACACCCCACGCGACGGTGAGGACCAACACCACGGTGGGGATGTTGCCCTCCAACGGCTCGGGCGCTTTCCGCTTGTCGTGGGTGAGGAAGTCCCGGGGCATCGTGGTGGCCCTCCCGTCCTGCCGCCGTCCGGGGTCCCGTTCGATCCCCGAGGGCTCAGCCTATCCCGCCGGGGCAGGCGCCCCGGGAGCGGTCGGAGGAGGACGGAAGAGCGCCGGCAACGCGGTCGGGACGGTGACGCGGTGGCCCACGCCGGGGAACGCCGGGCGGGCGGGGCCTCCGGAATGTTTCGTTAGCAACGCTAATCATTCGGGGGTAGGATGGTGCGCGTGCCTGAGCCATCCATCGATACGTCCGGGAACGCCGACGCGGTGAACACGCTGCGCATCGGTGTGATGCGTCTCGCCCGGCGCGTCCGCCACCAGCGTGAGGATCGATCGCTGGGAGTCGCGGAGCTCTCCGCTCTGGGGACCCTGCACCGCTGCGGATCGATGTCCCCCGGGGAACTGGCCCGCAAGGAGCACGTTCAGCCCCCCACCATGACCCGGATCCTCGCCCTCCTCCAGGAGCGCGGTCTGGTGAGGGTGGCCCCGCACCCCGTGGATCGGCGCCAGAAGACCGCCACCGTCACCGAGCGGGCCGAGGAGATGATCCGCGCCACCCGCGACAAGGACAACGCCTGGCTCGCCCGGCTCGCCTCCCGCCTCGACGAGGAGGAGTGGGCTCGCCTGCGTGCCGCCGCTCCCGTGCTCCACAAGCTCGCCCACATGGACCCGGCGGTCCGCTCCCCCGAGGGAGAGGCCGTCGCCCGCGACGTTCCGTTCGACGGTCCCGCCCCCTCCACCCC
>NZ_VKHT01000432.1 GCF_014141535.1 Streptomyces alkaliphilus
GTGGGCGGGTGGGTTCTTTCCCTCCCGTACTTGAATGGAGCCGCAGGTTCACCGACCGTCGGAAAACCGCCGCCCGGTGAACCGACCACCGGTAACCGGCACACCGGCCCCCGGAAAGGGACGCCCGGGCAGTTCGTCGAACACACCTTTGCGATCCCGGAAGGGCCGCTGCCGGAGTCATGGAAAAACCGGCATCGCCTGTCCCCAGCGCCGGGCGTGCCTACTGCCGGGAGAGGCCGGCCGGGTCGATGTCGAGAGGGAACGGGGTCTCCAGGTGGGTGGTCGCACCCGCGAGAGCGGTGGTGCGCTCCACGTAACGGCCGTCACCCAGTTCATGGACGACCAGCATGGGGGCCGGGTCGAACTCCAGTCGCCAGAAGTGGGGGATGGCCGCCTCGGCGTACAGCATCGGCTTGAACTTGCGATCCACGGTGCGGTTCCCGGGAGAGACCAGTTCCACCACGAGCACCACGTCCTCCGCATCGACGCTCACGCCGTCCTCGGCGGTCGCACCGGCGTCGGTCACCACCAGATCGGGCACCACCAGGCCCGAGGGCAGGATGACGTTGATGGCCTCCAGAACCTCGACCGGAGCCTTCGCCGCCCGGGCCGCGGTGTCCAGCATCATGGCGAGGCGGAACGAAGCCCGCTGATGGCGAATGCCCGGCGCGGGAGACATCACGAGTGACTCTCCCAGCAGTTCGTAGCGGGTGGTGCGGTCCTCGGGCAGTGCCAGCACATCGGCGACGGTCCATGGGCCGGTGTGATCGATGGCAACGCTCATTCCCTTTCACCTCCTCCCCGACGGGCGATTCCCGTGTGCCCACTACAGGCGGTGTATGGCCAGCATACGGGCGCTCCCGTCCGCCGGCACCGAATCTCACCGCCGGGTATGAGAGCTCGAACGGCGGTGCCACAGGACCGGCTGTTTCCGGAACACGGACTTGCCGCACCTCCGAGCCGGAATCGATCAAGCCCCGGACCCCCGCCACCGCTTCGGCCCTCCGCTGGACCCACGGAACCCCGGCCGCCAAGGGCCGGGGCACGGGAGACGGGGCCGGGTGCGCGGAAAGGGCCGGGCCCCGCGCGGGGCCCGGCCGGGGTGCCGGCGGGGGCGGGCCCGGTGCGGGGCGCACCGCGCCGGGTCCGCCCCGGTTCAGCCGACCGGCTGCGGCTCCCGCTCCGGCGCCGGGGGTCCTCCGGCGGCCGGCGGGAGTGCGCCGGTCGGGGTGTCGCTGCCGCGCAGGTGCTTCTCCAGGCTCGCGCCCTCCACGTCCACGTTGGGCAGGATCCGGTCCAGCCAGGCCGGCAGCCACCAGGCGCGCCGTCCCAGCAGGCCCATCACGGCGGGCACCAGGGTCATCCGGACGACGAAGGCGTCCAGCAGGATCGCGATCGCGAGGCCGAAACCGATCGCCTTGACCATCATGTCGCCGGCGGTGATGAAGCCGAAGAAGACGCTGATCATGATGATCGCGGCGGCCGTGACCACCCGGGCGTTGAGGTCGAAGCCGGAGACCACCGCCTGCTTCGGGTCCTCGCCGTGGACGTATGCCTCCCGCATCCGGGTGACGAGGAAGACCTCGTAGTCCATGGCCAGGCCGAAGATCACACCGATGAGGAAGATCGGCATCATGCTGACGATCGGTCCGGTCTCGGCGACACCGAACAGGCTCGCCCCCCAGCCCCATTGGAAGACCGCGACCACGGCGCCCAGGGCGGCCAGCACCGACAGCAGGAAGCCGAGGGCGGCCTTCAGCGGGACCAGGAGAGAGCGAAAGACCAGCATCAGCAGCACGAACGCCAGGCCCACCACCAGCGCCAGGTAGGGCACCAGGGCGTCGTCGAGGACCTTGGTGAAGTCGCTCTCGGCGGCGGTCTGGCCGGAGACCAGCACCTGTGCCCCGGTCTCCTCGGCCACCACGGGGGCGACCTCGCCGCGCAGTTCGGCGACCAGGTCGGTGGTCTCCTGATCGGAGGGTCCGGAGGAGGGGAAGGCGACCATCCGGGCGACGTCGCCGGCCTCGTTGAAGGCGGCGGGGGTCACCGCCACCACGCCCTCCAGTTCCGAGGCGCGCTCGGCGGCGCGCTCGGCGGCGGCCTCCGGGTCGTCGGCGTCCCGGGCGTCGAGGACCAGCAGCAGCGGGCCGTTGAAGCCGGGGCCGAAGCCCTCGGAGAGCATGTCGTACGCCTGGCGCTGGGTGGTCTCCTCCGGCTGGGTGCCGTCGTCGCCCATGCCCAGGCGCATGTCGGTGACGGGCAGCGCGAGGAGGCCGAGCAGGGCGACGCAGGCCGCCAGCACGGGGACCGGGCGGCGGAGCACGCCGCGCGCCCAGCGGCTGCCGAAGTTCTCCCGGCCGGAGCGGGAGAAGGTGGCGGGCACGGTGGCCGGGACGCCGCCCCGGTCGGCGTTGGCCTTCCGGATCCGGCGGCCGAAGATGCGCTTGCCGACGAAGCCGAGGACGGCGGGCACCAGGGTCAACGCGACCAGGACGGCCACGGCGACGGTGGCGGCGGCTGCCATGCCCATGCGGGTGAGCATCGGGACGTTGACCACGGCCAGGCCGGCGAGGGCGATGATCACGGTCAGGCCGGCGAAGACGACCGCGGAGCCGGCGGTGCCGACGGCGCGACCCGCGGCCTCCTCCGGCTCCAGGCCGTTGGTCAGCTCGGAGCGGTAGCGGGAGGCGATGAACAGGGCGTAGTCGATGCCGACGGCCAGGCCGATCATCATGGCGAGGATGCCGGTGGTCTCGGTGAGTCCCAGCGTGACGCTGAGGGCGGCGATCCCCGCCATGCCGATGCCGACGCCGAGCAGGGCGGTGACCAACGGAAGGCCCGCCGCGATCATGGAGCCGAAGGTGATCAGCAGGACGACCGCCGCGACGGCGATGCCGATGATCTCGCCGTGTCCGAAGTCGGCTTCTCCGTAGGCGACTTCACCGCTCGCCTCGACCACGAGGCCGGCGTCACGGCCGGCGTCCAGGGCGGCGAACAGTTGGTCGCGCATCTCCGGGGTGATGTCCGCCCAGGTGACGTTGTAGTCGACGGTGGCGTAGGCGACCGTCTCCTCCTCGTTGACGGCGCCGTTCTCGAAGGGCTCGGCGATGTCGACGACGCCCTCGGCGCCGTCCAGCATCCCCAACACCTCATCGATCACGGCCCGGTTGGCGGGGTCGGAGAGGGTCTCGCCCTCGGGGGCGCCGAAGACCACGCGACTGGTGACGGCCTCGGCGCTGGAGTCGGGAAACGCCTCGTCCAGCAGTTCGAACGCCTGTTGGGTCTCGGTGCCGGGGAGGGCGAACTCCTCCTCCACCTCGCCGGTGACGGTGGCGGCGGCTCCGCCGACGGCCAGCAGTACCGCCAGCCAGATGAGGACGACCCGGCCGCGACGCCGGAAGGCGGCGCGGCCCAGTCGATAAAGGAACGTGGCCACGGGAGTCTTCTCCTCCGCTCGCCCCGGAGGGGCGGTGATGGTCGGTGGGTCGGATGACGGTGGTGGGGCTCCGGGAAGCGGCCGGGGGGACCGCTCGCTCCGGGACCGGATACGAATCGTGACGAACTTGATGAAAGTGGTTAATCAGATGAAGGCGACAAAAGACCGAATTCAGGGCTTGCCCGCCCGGTCCCACCACCGGGGCGAGGGCGTGAAGCGGCACGCCGACGACCCGAACGGGACGCGGGGAGGCGGAAAAGTCAGGGGTCTCGGAAGGGGAGGCCGGAAGGCGCCGGGGGGGCGCGCCACGGGCGCGGACACCACCGGCACCCGGTGGGGTGCCGTCCGGCGGGGAGGAGCCGGGGGTCCGGACGCCCGTGCCGTTTCCGAGGGGAACAGCCGGGACGGGGAGCGATGACGTATGCGGGGGATCCGTGGGGAGCGGATCCCTCGCCCTGCATCCCGACAGACGCCGGCGCCCACGGCGGGGATGACACCTCATCCGGAATGTGACCCGGATCACCCGGAGAGGTCGATCATCCGCCCCACCGGCCCCGTTTTCCGGAACGGGTTGCCCGGCGGGCCGCCGCGCCGAAGCATGGAGGAGTGATCGACGAACGGACCGGACGACCCACCGACGGGGACGCCGGGGATGCCAGGAACACCGTGGACGCCGGGAGCGGCGGTTACCCCCGCTTCCCCCACCTCCACGGGGAGCTGATCTGCTTCACCGCCGAGGACGACCTGTGGATCGCGCCCCTGCCCGACCCCGGCC
>NZ_VKHT01000433.1 GCF_014141535.1 Streptomyces alkaliphilus
ACTCCAGGGCCTCCCGCACCATCGGCCGGTTCGCCGTGCCGGACGCGCCGGGAACGGACCCCGCGGCGTTCCTCCCCGCCCCGGAGGTTCTCCGGCCGATGGTGCGGGAGGCCCTGGAGTCGCGGGCGGAACTTCTCGCCACCGCCCCCGCCGAGCGGCTGTTGCTGCACGGACGGTTGTCCCAGGGCTCGGTGCTGGCCTCAGACCCGGAGCGGGCGCCGTGGCTCGCCGTGGGCCCCGAACCGGTGGTGGGGGAACGGGCCTGGGAGCTGGCGCGGGTCGCCCGGGACCGGCCGGAGGACCTGGTGGCGACCTCCGCCGGCCCGGTGCGGGTCCGGCGGGCGTTGGACCGGCTGGCCGACTCGGTCGAGGTGGACCGCGAACGGCTGCGGGGTTGGACGGTGTTCCGCGCCGTGGAGTCGGGCGTGCTCCGTCTGGCCCGGGGCGACCGGCTCGGCGGGGAGGCCCTGTTGGAGTTCGCCTCCCGGCTGTGAGCGTTCGTGGGTCCGGCCGGCCGGACCCACGTCACCCGCCGGACGGCGCCGGCCCTCGAGGGCCGGCGCCGTCCGGTCCGGATCAGGCGTCGGTGTCGTTCGCGTCGCCGCCGTGCACGGCGGCGACGAGCAGGGACAGCGCCTCCTCCACCGGGTGCTCGGCGCGCTCCCCGGTGCGGCGGTCCTTCACCTCGACCCGACCCTCGGCCGCTCCGCGTCCCACCACCAGGATGGTCGGCACCCCGATCAGCTCGGCGTCGGTGAACTTCACGCCAGGGGAGACACCCGCCCGGTCGTCCACCAGCACCCGCACCCCGGCGGCGCCGAGGCGATCGGCGAGTTCCAGCGCCAGTTCGGTCTGCAGCGCCTTGCCGGCGGCGACCACGTGCACGTCGGCCGGGGCGATCTCGCGCGGCCAGCACAGCCCCTGCTCGTCGGCGGTCTGCTCGGCGAGCGCGGCCACGGCCCGGGAGACACCGATGCCGTAGGAGCCCATGGTCACCCGGGCGGGCTTGCCGTCGGGCCCCAGCACGTCCAGCTTCAGCGCGTCGGCGTACTTGCGACCCAACTGGAAGATGTGGCCGATCTCGATGGCCCGGTCCAGGGTCAGCTCCCCGCCGCACCTCGGGCAGGGGTCACCGGTGCGGACCACGACCACGTCCAGGTACCGGTCGACCGTGAAGTCCCGGCCGCAGACCACGTTGCGGGCGTGGACGCCCTCCTTGTTGGCCCCGGTGATCCAGGAGGTGCCGGACGCCACCCGGGGATCGGCGAGGTAACGGAACGACTTGCCCGCCATCCCCTGCGGACCGACGTAGCCGCGCACCAGCTCCGGGTGGTCGGCGAAGTCCTCGGCGGTGACCAACTCGACCCGGGCGGGGGCCAGGTGCTCGGTGAGCTTGCCGAGGTCGACCTCGCGGTCCCCGGGGACCCCGACGGCGGTGATCTCACCGTCGACGGTGATCAGCAGGTTCTTCAGGGTCGCGGAGGCCGGCACACCCAGGTGTTCGGCGAGCGTCTCGATGGTGGGGGTGTCCGGGGTGTCCAGCTCCTCGATGGCCGGGATCGCCGCCACCGTGTCGGGGTCCACCGGCGGGACGGTGGTGGTGACCGCCTCGGTGTTGGCCGCCCAGCCGCAGGCGGCGCACTGGGCGAAGGTGTCCTCGCCGGCGGCGGCGGGGGCGAGGAACTCCTCGGAGGCGGAGCCGCCCATGGCTCCGGAGATCGCCGAGACCACCCGGAAGTCCATCCCCAGGCGCTCGAAGATCCGCAGGTAGGCGGCGCGGTGCAGGTCGTAGGAGGCGGCCAGCCCCTCGTCCGTGAGGTCGAAGGAGTAGGAGTCCTTCATCAGGAACTCGCGACCGCGCAGGATGCCGGAGCGGGGGCGGGCCTCGTCCCGGTACTTGGTCTGGATCTGGTAGAGGATCACGGGGAGGTCCTTGTAGCTGCTGCACTGGTCGCGCACCAGCAGGGTGAAGATCTCCTCATGGGTGGGACCGAGCAGGAACTCGGCGCCCTTGCGGTCGGTCAGCCGGAAGAGCTGGTCACCGTAGTCGTCCCATCGGCCGGTGGCCTCGTAGGGCTCCTTGGGCAGCAGGGCGGGAAGCAGGACCTCCTGGGCGCCGATGGCGTCCATCTCCTCGCGGACCACGCGGGTGACGTTCTCCAGGACCCGGCGGCCCAGCGGGAGCCAGCTCCACACTCCGGCGGCGGTGCGGCGGACGTAGCCGGCGCGGACCAGCAGGTTGTGGCTGATGGTCTCGGCGTCGGCCGGCGCGTCCCGGAGGGTCTTGAGCATCAGACGGGACATGCGCTGGACGAGGGCGGGCATGGGGGCACTCCTGCGATGGGCGGTGAGGGCTGCGGCCCGTGAACCGGGCCGGGCACAGGAGCCTATCCGGCCGGGGCGCCGGGTGCGTCCGCCGTCTCCGTTTCGGGGCCGCTCCCGGGCGGTTCCGGGGTCCGGCCGGACCCCCGCGGCCCGTTCCGCGTCGTCGCTGCCGGCGCCCTCAGCGGGCCAGCGGCAGGTGGGCGCCCATCACCGCGTAGGGACGCGGGGCGGAGGGGAAGGCGACCCGACGGGCCAGGTCCCGGTACCCGAGTTTGCGGTACAGGGCGCGGGCCGGGGTGTCGGCGTCGATGGCGGACAGCAGGGAACGCGGCCGGCCGCAGCGGTCGGTCAGGGTGGTGATCAGCGCCCGCCCGATGCCCAGCCCCTGGTACTCGGGCAGCACGTGCAGTTCGGTGATGGTGAAGGAGTCGTCGAGCCAGTCGTCGAAGCCGTTGGCGCGCAGGTGCGGCTCGACCACCGAGGCCCACCACTGGGTGCGGTCACAGGGCAGGCCGTAGACGAACCCGACGAGGGTGTTGTCGGGCAGGGTGGCGCCCAGCGCCCGCGAACCGGGGGTGGCCACGTGGCGCAGCACGATGTGGTGTCGGACCCGGGCCTCGTCCTCCGAGAGCCCGAAGGCCCGCGCCTGCACGGCGAGCGCCTCGTCCACCCGGACGGTCAGGTCGAGCGGACCGATGACGGCTTCGTCCATGCCGCGAGATTAACCTCCGGGGGGATGGAAGTCCCGGCCGGGTGGTGACCCGGGGCCCCCACCGGGGCGGACCCGGCGACGGAAACCGCCGGGGAGTGGGAGCGGAACGGGCACGAAACGGGCACCGACATGCGGCTTCGGAGTCGATGAGGTGGGAATCGGACGACCACGTCCGGGAGAGTCGGCGCCCCGGCCCGGGGCCGAAACGCGACCGGGATCACGTCGAGTTCCGGCCGGCCGGCCGGAATCAGGTACCTCGGTGGTCCGGCCGACTCAGAACAGGACACTCATCAGGGCCCCGACCTCACGGAAGCCGAGCCGCCGGTAGACGGCCAGTGCCGGGGCGTTGAAGTCGTTGACGTAGAGACTGACCACGGGCGCGGTGTGGGCCAACGCGTGCCGCACGACGGTCGCCAGTCCCGCGGTGGCCAGGCCCCGGCCGCGATGCCCGGGGGCCGTCCACACCCCCTGGAGCTGGCACACCCCGGGGGTGACGGCCCCGATCTCGGCCTTGAAGACGACCCGGCCGTCCTCCACGCGGACGAAGCAGTGTCCGCGTCCGACGGTGTCCGCCAGCCGGGCCTGGTAGGCCAGACCGCCGTCCGCCGCGGCGAGCGGGGAGACCCCGACCTCCTCGGTGAACATGGCGACGGCGGCCGGCAGCACCAGCTCCATCTCGTTGCGCCGTACCGGGCGGACCAGGGGGTCGGAGGTGATGCCGGCGGGTGGCTCCCCGGTGGCCATGAGGGGTTGACGGGGGCGCAGTTCCCGGGCCGGCCCCCAGCAGGGGCGCAACTGGGACCAGAGCTCGGCGGTGGCCTCGGCGGGGCCGACGATGGAGGAGCACTGCCGGCCGTGCAGCAGGGCCCGTTCGGCGAAGGCCCGCACGGCGCCCGGTCCGGCGCACACCGGCACCAGATTGGCACCGGCGTAGCACAGGGCTCCGAGCCGCCCGCGCCGGTACCAACCCCACATCTCGCCGCCCAGCCGGGCGGGGTCCAGCCCGGCGTCCAGGACCCGGGCCGTGACGAAGGCGTTGGCGACCGGTTCGCGGTCGAGTACCTCGAGGGCGTCGTCCAGATCGGCGGGTTGCAGGACCCGCGTGGTGGGTGAGGTCAGCACGTGTGGCCTTGCCGAGGAAGGAGGTCAACCACCGGGCGGGGTGGTGGGAAT
>NZ_VKHT01000434.1 GCF_014141535.1 Streptomyces alkaliphilus
CCACCGCCCCCGCCCCGGCCCGTCGACCGGTTCCGGGCGGCCGGCGCGTCGCCCGTCGACGGCCCCGGGAGAGCGCTGCGGCCCGCCGGTGGACACCTCGCCCCCCGCTTCCGGGCCGTACGCGTCCGCGCGAAAAGGTCCCCACGGGGTAGTGACATACCGCTTGGTATGCCAGCACAATCACGGGAACCATCCTCGCGTAACGGCGCGCACCCGTGGGAGGCCCGGTGTACAGCACCATGCAGGACGTTCCGCTGCTCGTGAGCCGCATCCTGCGGCACGGCTCCACCATCCACGGAAAATCCGTGGTCACCACCTGGACCGGTGACGGCCCGCCCGACCGACGCACCTACGCCGAGATCGGCGAGCGCTCCGCCCGTCTGGCCCATGCCCTGCGCGATGCCCTCGGCGTCCGCCCGGAGGACCGCGTCGGCACCCTGATGTGGAACAACGGCGAACACCTCGAGGCGTACCTCGCGATCCCCTCCATGGGGGCCGTGCTGCACACCCTCAACCTCCGGCTGCCCCCGAAGCAGCTGGCCTGGGTGATCAACCACGCCGAGGACCGGGTGATCCTCGTCAACGGAACCCTGCTGCCGCTCCTGGCGCCCCTGCTGCCCGCCCTCACCACCGTCGAGCACGTCGTGGTCGTGGGCCCGGGCGACACCTCCGCCCTGGAGGGCTGCCGCCCCGAGGTGCACGAGTACGAGGCACTGCTGGTGGACCGTCCCGGCACCTACGCCTGGCCCGAACTCGACGAGCGGACCCCCGCGGCCCTGTGCTACACCTCCGGCACCACCGGCGACCCCAAGGGCGTGGCCTACTCCCACCGCTCGATCTACCTGCACTGCCTCCAGGTCAACACCGCCGAGGCGATGGGCCTGACCGACGCCGACACCTGTCTGCCGGTGGTGCCCATGTTCCACGTCAACGCGTGGGGCCTGCCGCACGCCGCGTTCATGACCGGCATCAACCTCCTGATGCCCGACCGCTTCCTGCAGCCCGCCCCGCTCGCCGAGATGATCGAGACCGAGCGCCCCACCTACGCCGCCGCCGTCCCCACCATCTGGCAGGGCCTGCTGCTGGAGCTGGCGGAGAAGCCGCGCGACATCTCCTGTCTGAAGTCGGTCACCATCGGCGGCTCCGCCTGTCCGCCCTCCCTGATGAAGGACTTCGAGGAGAAGCACGACGTGCGGGTCGTGCACGCCTGGGGCATGACCGAGACCTCCCCGCTGGGCACCGTCGCCCACCCGCCGGCCGGCCTCGACCCGGAGGCGGCCTGGCCCTACCGGATCACCCAGGGGCGCTTCCCCTGCTCGGTCGAGGCCCGCCTCGTCGGCCCCGACGGCACCGAACAGCCGTGGGACGGCACCTCGGCGGGCGAGTTGGAGGTGCGCGGCAACTGGATCGCCGGCGCCTACTACGGCGGCCCCGGCGCCGAGGCCGTCCGCCCGGAGGACAAGTTCGCCCCCGATGGCTGGTTGCGCACCGGCGACGTCGGGACCATCACCCCCGACGGCTACCTGAGCCTCACCGACCGTGCGAAGGACGTCATCAAGTCGGGTGGGGAGTGGATCTCCTCCGTGGAGTTGGAGAACCGGCTCATGGCCCACCCCGACGTGCTGGAGGCCGCCGTGGTGGCGGTGCCCGACGAGCGCTGGGGCGAGCGGCCCCTGGCCACCGTCGTGCTGCGCGAGGGCTCGACCACCGGCTTCGCGGAGCTGCGGGAGTTCCTCGCCGGACAGGTCGCCAAGTGGCAACTGCCCGAGCGCTGGAGCGTGATCACCGAGGTTCCCAAGACCAGCGTCGGCAAGTTCGACAAGAAGGTGCTGCGGGCCCGCTACGCGGAGGGCGGCCTGCAGGTCACCGACGTCACCGCCCCGACGGCGGACTGACCCGGCCCGCGCGTTGCCGGGCCACGGACGCCACGGACACCGCCGAGGCCACGGACGCCACCCGAACGCCGCGACGCCGGTACCCGGCCCCGGGCACCGGCGTCGCGGCGCGTCGACTCACGGCGCGCCCGTCACGACACGTCCGTCACCGCGCGCCCGTCACCGCGCGCCGATGCGCGCCAACAGGTCGACGATCCGCTCCTGCACCTCCGCGCTGGTGGAGCGCTCCGCCAGGAACAGCACCGCCTCGCCCGAGGCCAGCAACGGCAGCCCCGCCGGATCCAACCCCTCCGTGGTGTACACCACGAACGGGGTGCGGTTCAGCAGACCGTTGACCCGCAACCAGTCCACGATCCCCGCCCGGCCGCGCTGCATCCGGTGCAGGTCCATCACCACCAGGTTCGGCCGCACCCGGCTCGCCGACTCCACCGCCGAGGCGTCCGTGGCGGCGTGCTCGACCTGCATGCCGCGCCGCTCCAGCGACGCCGTCAACGCGGTGGCGATCTCCGGGCTCTCCTCCACCAGCAGCACCCGGGGCGGGTGCTGCTCGCTGTCCCGGGGCGCCAACGCCTTCAACAGCACCGCCGGGTCGGCCCCGTACGCCGCCTCCCGACCCGCCTGTCCCAGACCGGCCGTGACCAGCACCGGAACCTCCGCCGACACCGCGGCCTGCCGCAGCGACTGCAGGGCCGTCCGGGTGATCGGTCCGGTCAGGGGGTCCACGAACAGCGCCGCCGGATAGGCCGCGATCTGCGCGTCGACCTCCTCGCGGGACTGCACCAGCACCGGCCGGTACCCGCGGTCGGTGAGCGCCTGCTGGGTGGAGACGTCCGGCTCCGGCCACACCAGCAGCCGACGCGGGTTGTCCAACGGCTCCGGCGGCAACTCCTCGTCCGTCGGCATCGGGACGGGAGCCGGCAGCCCGTGACCGTCGGTCACCTCGATCGCGCCGTTCGGGCCGTCCAACGGCTCCGGGCCCTCCTCGGCACCGGCCGCCGGAGCCCCGATGGCGAACTGCCGCCCCGGCGACTCGCCGGCCCCCCCGACCCGGTGGGGCGGGGTGATCGGCCGCCGCGGCGGACCGCCGGGCGTCGGGCCCGGCGGCACCGGACCGGGACCGGACGGGCCCGGTCGGGTCGGCCCACCGGGCCCGGACGCGGGCGCGCCCTCGGCCCGGCCGTCGTCACCCGGCGGCGCGGCCAGCTTCCGCCGCCGCCCCGGCGCGCTGCTCTGCGCCGGACCGATCGGCGGCGCGGGGGCCGGACCCACCGGGGCGCCCGGACCGGGCCGTTCCGCCGCGCGCTGCTCCGCCAACTGGTTCACCTGGGCGACCGGTATCCCCTGCCCCAGCGTGCGGACGTTCACCCCGGGACGCCCCTCGGGGCGGGAGGCCCGCTCCGTTCCGGGCATCGGCAGCGCCGGCTGCGGCCGACGCACCTCCTCGCGCGGCATCGACCCGCTCAGGATGGGGCTGGCGGCCACCACGGTGTGCTCGACCGGCGGCGGCCCCTCGGACTCCTCCGGGTGCGGCTCGGGCTGTGGCGTCGACGGCGCCCCCGGCTCCGGCTCCGGTTCCGGCCGGTGCTCCGGCTCCTCGGCGACCGCCGGGGAGGTCTCCCCGGCCGACCCGGGCGCTCCCCCGGGTCCCTGCTCCGGCGCCTCCCCGGTGCCCCGACCCGCCGGTTCCGGCTCCGCGGCCGGCGCGGCGCCCGCCCCGGCCTCCGGGGGCTCCGACTCCGGGCCGCCCAGGGCGATCGGCTCCCGGGGGCCCTGCTGCCCGGCGGCCGCCGCCGCGGCCGCCTCGGCCGCGCGCCGGCGTCGCCCGGTGGGGGACTCCCCGGCCGGCTCGCCGCCCTCCGCGACCTCCTCGGCCGGCGCGCCGGCCCGGCGACGGCGACCGCCCCCGGGACCGTGGTCCGGCTCCACCGGCACCCCGCCCGGCGGCGTGCCGCCCGCCTCGTCGGCGGGCGCGCGGCGACGCCTTCCGGTGGGGGTCGTGGCGGGCGCCGCGGCACCGGCGGTCTCCGCGTCGGCGGGCGCGGGCCGCTGCTGTGGCCCCGACTGCTGTGGCCCCGACTGCTGGGGCAGCACCGGCATCGCCGGCGGCATCGTGGCCGGTGGGGCGGGCTGTGGCACCTCGTGCGCGGGCACCGGACGCGGCACCTGGTGCGGCACCTGATGGGGAACGTGCTGCGGCACCGGGTGCGGGCCGGCGACCGGCACCGGCGCGCCCGGCTCCCGACGCGGCGCGGGCAGCGACGGCTGCGCGGGCTCCCCGCCGGGGCCCCCGGCCGCCGGGAGTTCGGGCCGGGAT
>NZ_VKHT01000435.1 GCF_014141535.1 Streptomyces alkaliphilus
CCCCCGCGGCCCTCCCCCAAGCCTGGCAGCCGATCACCCGTACCGTCCACGGAATGTCTTCGTACGCCTACTTTCCGTACTCGGTCGGGTGGTTCGGGGTGCCTTCGCCGACCGGCACTCTCATCGCAGTGCTCCGGCGGGTTCCTTCGCGGCTTCCCGAGCAGCCGGCACGTGTTGTCACGGAGGCAGCGGAGAGTGGGCACCGGACGGTGCGGGGAGGTCGCTTCTTCCGTACGGGGAGCACAGCGAGGGCCCGTGGCAGGCGAGCTCTCGGAAACCCGGATGCCGCCGGGGCGTGGCGCTCGTGGGCTCCGGGCGAGGGGGTTCGATGGAGATCACGGTGCAGTGGGTCAGGACGTCTTGGACCAAGCGGTCCCGGGGCGGGGAGGCCGCCGCCCGCAGGAATGCCGTCCCGGTCGGCTTCGTGTTGCCCCGGCTGCCTCCCGGAGTCGCCCATGTCGTCCGGATGTCCGAGGACGACGGGTTCGAGCCGCGCTCGGAGCAGAAGGAACTCCGCGAGATCGGTGTCCGCCTTCGGGAGGAGGGCGACCGACTCCGGGTGTTCCCCCGGGTGGAGCCGTTGTTCGGGTTGCCGCCCCGGCCGCGCAGGCCACCGGCTGTTCGGTTGCTTCCCGGCCAGTGGGTTCGGTGGCAGTTGAACCACCGCTTCAGCAGCATGGCGGGAATACGGGACTGGTCATACCGGCTCGACACCTTCAACGTCGCTTACGGGCCCGTTGACGGGGAGGTCTTCCTCTCGGAACCCGGGATGGTCGTCGATGAGCGCGGTCCGGTTCGGTAGAGCGGGGAAGCGGAGCGGTCGGCCGGGGAGGCGCCGCCGTGGAGAAGCCCGGAGCAGCCGGGGTGTCCGGCGAAGCCCGCCTTCCGACATCGGCCCCCTCCCTCGGCCCGGGCGACGGTGCCGGCACGTCGACTGCTCCAAGATGTGGGCACGAGCCCCGGATATCCGGCCGGGGCCGGTGTCACTCCGTCGTGGCGCGGCTCTCCCCGCCCCGGCAGGGGGCGTCCACACACCACCGGTCCATGGGCCCGAAGAGCGCTGCCGCCACCCGGGGGCACGGCCAACTGCCCTTGTCTCCACCAAGTTCGCCCCCGGGGACCTTCCCCCGGGCACGGCTTCGGTTTTCCATGGGTTTCCATGGCACATCAACCGCTCTTCGTCAGGTGACCCCCGTGAACAAGCGCGACCAGGAGAACGCCGGATGGGCACAGCGGCCATCGAGGCCGACGTCCCGCCGCACCAGTGACCCCGGGGGCGCTCCCTCGGGGGGCCCGATCGCCACCCAACTCCTCGCGTTGCAGCGCTCGGCGGGCAACCGGGCCGTCGCGCGCGCGGTCGAGGAGGCGCGGCACGAGCACGGCCCCGACTGCGGTCACGAGAACCCGGTGGAGTCGGTGCAGCGCTCGACCGTGCACGAGGTGCTGCGCTCGCCGGGAGCTCCGGTGGATCCGCCCCTGCGGTCCCTGATGGAGGCCGAACTGCAAGCCGACTTCGGTAACGTGCGGATCCATACCGATCCGGTGGCCCAGCGGTCGGCGGTGGAGATGGGTGCCCACGCGTACACCTCGGGCAACCATGTGGTCGTCGGCCCGAGGGGAGCCGACCTGCCGACCCTGGCGCACGAGTTCGCCCATGTGAAGCAGCAGCAGGAGGGGGAGGTGTCGGGCACCGACAACGGGGAAGGGCTGCGGATTTCCCACCCCGACGACCCGTACGAGCGGGAAGCCACGGCCATCGAGCAGCGGGTGAGGGCAGGTGGCATGTCCGTACAGCGCCTCGCCGCACCCCCCGGCACACCGGGGGGCGGGGTGCCCTCGTCGGCTCCCTCGGATTCCGTCCCGGTTCAACGGAGCCCGTCCTACGGGGACGAGATGGACTGGGATGGTCCCCAGATCATCGATGTCGAACCCGACTGGGCCTCCCAAGTCGCCTACTCGGAAAGAGAAGCTCCCTCCTACTCGGGCGGAGGAGGGTACTCCTACGCGGGAGCAGGACCCTCCTATCAGGCCTATCAGGGGGGACAGGAGGAGATGGAGATGGACCCGGATACTCCGCAGATCATCGATGTCGGGCCCGGCTCCTCCTCCCGGGCTCCGCACCGGCGAGGAGGGAGTTCGAGGGATCCTCGGATCATCGACGCGCGTCCGGGCGGTGGCTCGTCCTCCAGGCGGCCGTCAACACTCATGGGCATGGCGGCACGTCCTCGCGGAGTCAGGAAACCGGATCCGCCATCGGGACAGCCCGTAGTGGGCCAACTGCTCGGTATCGCCGAGAGGGTCATGAGGGGCGTGAAGGGCCGGATCAAGTACGGTGCGGCCAACCAGGTGAGGAGCGCCGCCGCCACCGGCGGCGGCCTGGGCCACATGCTGGCCAGCGTTCGCGATCCCGACCTTCGCCGGCCGGTCAGCGATTTCCGCGAAAGCCTGGGCCAGAGCGCGGCTGCCGCCGAGGCCGTGGGCGTGGGGAACTGCGGTGAGCACGCGGCGATGGCGTTTTGCCTGCTCAACAGGGAGACCCTGCCCCCGGGCGTTTCGATCTGGCATGCCAGTCTGTCGATCGACCATGCTTTCGTCGCCGTGGGGTATCCCGACAGGCCGGCGGAAATCGTGGTGCTGGACGCCTGGCAGAACAATGCCGTCCCCGTCCTGGCCAAGGACTTCCGCTTCCCGTTCCTCGTGAACGGCAAGGTCACCTCCGAAGCGGCTCGCTTCAAGCCCGATGGCAAGGACTACTTGCGCATCGGCCGGGATACCATCGACATGGATATCCTGACGGAGACCATGGACACCACCGGCCCTCCGATCGATCCGGGTGAATTCGCGGGTCAGTCGCACATGTGGGACCACGAGATGCCCACCGCGCCGGACTACGACTCCTACCGGCGGCCCCGACACTCATCCCGTCGCGAGCACAGGTCCTCCGGTTCCCGCCGGTCCGCCCTGGAGGATTTCCTCACCGGGCGCCGCAGATAGCCGCCAACGCGGTGGGGAGGCGGATTCCGACGCCCGTCGTCGTGCCGTCCCGCCCCCCACCGGGGCGAACGAGGGTGTGCGCCGTTCGGCGTTTCCGCCTCCCCGAGGAGAGCCCATGTCCCGGGGAGGCTTTCGTCGTGGGGCTCCGGGGGAGCCTTCCGGGGCACCGGGGTCACATGGCGGTGTCGCCGATGACGAGGCGGCCGGCCTTGCGGTACTCGCGGCGCGCCCCGGTGAGCAGGTCGTCGGTGGTGACGGGGGTGCCGCGGCCGGCCGCCGCGTAGGCGGCGGTCATGACGGCGCTGCGGATGGCGCCGCCGGAGAGTTCGAAGCCGCGGGCGCAGGGGGTGGGGTCGAGGTCGTCGGCGCACGGGACGTGGACCAGGCTGTGCCGCCACAGCGCGAGCCGTTGTTCCTCGTCGGGGAAGGGGAAGTGGACGACGAGGTCGAGGCGGCGGGTGAAGGCGTCGTCGATGTTGGACCGCAGGTTGGTGGTGAGCAGCGCGATGCCGTTGAAGGCCTCCAGGCGCTGGAGGAGGTAGGCGCTCTCCAGGTTGGCGTAGCGGTCGTGGGAGTCCTTGACCTCCGAGCGCTTGCCGAAGACGGCGTCGGCCTCGTCGAAGAGGAGGACGGCGTCGGTGCGGTCCGCCTCGGTGAAGACGCGTTCGAGGTTCTTCTCGGTCTCGCCGACGTACTTGTCGACCACGGACGACAGTTGGATGACGTACAGGTCGAGGCCGAGGTCGGCGGCGACGACCTCGGCGGAGAGCGTCTTGCCGGTGCCGGAGTCGCCGGCGAACATGGCCAGGACGCCGCGTCCGCGTCCGCCGCCGGCGCTGAGCCGCCAGTCGCCGAGGACCTGTTCTCGGTGGCGGGCGCGGCGGGCGAGTTCGTGGAGGTGCTCGCGGGTGTCCTCGGGGAGGACGAGGTCGTCCCAGCCGACGGCCGGGGTGATGCGGCGGGCGTGTCGTTCGAGGCCGGAGGCGGATTGTCCGCGCGCCGCCCGGCGGATGTGGTCGGCGGTGGGCGGGGTGCCGTCGAGGGCGGCGAACCGCAGGGCGGAGCGGGCGGCCCGGTGGACGCGGTCGCCGGTCAGCCGGTAGGGGGCGACGGTGGCGGCGAGGTCGAAGCCGGGGTCCTCCCCGGTCTCCAGGCCGAGGGCGTCCGCCCACAGCCGGGTCCGGTTCGACCGGGGCGCTTGGGGGG
>NZ_VKHT01000436.1 GCF_014141535.1 Streptomyces alkaliphilus
CCCGGGCGGGGCCGGGCGCGCCGCCGGACCGGGCGGGGAGCCGTCCGGACCGGCGGCGGGGTCACCGTCCGTCGATGCCGTGGAGGGCGTGCGGGCTCGCCGCGGCCGTCACCGGGGCTCCGACGGGGTCCCCGGGGCCCTCGGACCCGGAGCCGGTCCCCCGGTCGAGCGACGCCGCCGGGTTCCCGTCGCCACGGGCCGGGGGCCCACCGCGGGGAATGGCGAACACCAGGGCGGAGGCGACCAGCAGCGCCGCCGTGCCCAGCCACAGTGCGGGGACCAGCCCGTCCACGAAGGCGGTCGGCGGCGCGTAACCGCCCCGGGCGGCGAAGACGGAGGCCAGCAGCGCGATGCCGAGTGCCCCGCCGACCTCGCGCAGGGAGTTGTTGACGCCGGAGGCGACGCCCTGGCGCCCCGCGGGGACCGAGCCCATCACCATCGCCCCGGCCGGCGCGAAGAACATCCCCATGCCGATGCCGCAGAGCACGAAGGCGGGCAGTTGGGCGCCGTAGCCCACCGCCGGGTCGGCGACCAGGGCGAACCAGGCCAGGCCGGCCGCCATCACCGACAGCCCCCAGCCGACCACCGGCCGGCCGCCGATCCGGTCGGTGAGCACACCGGCCAGCGGGGCGATCAGCAGCGGCATCGCGGTCCACGGCAGCATCCGCAGACCGGCCGCCTGTGGGCCGTGGCCCTGGATGATCTGGAGGAACTGGGTGAGCAGGAAGATCGAGCCGAACATGCCCAGGAACATCAGCAGGCTCGCGGCGTTGATCAGTGCGAAGGCGCGGGAACGGAAGAGTTCCAGGGGCAGCAGCGGGGCCGGCGCCCGGCGCTCCCACCACACGAAGAGCGCCAGCACGGCGGCGCCGGCGATCAGCGGTCCGAGGGTGGAGGGGGCCGTCCAACCGTGTTCGTGGCCGCGGATGATGCCCAGGACGACACCGAGGAGTCCGGCGGAGGCCAACAGGGCGCCGGGGAAGTCCAGGCGGCCGTCCGTGCCCCGGCTCTCGGGCAGGCGCAGCCGGATCAGCGGCAGCAGGAGCAGCCCCACGGGGACGTTCAACCAGAAGATCCAGTGCCAGCTGAGGTGTTCGGTGACCGCGCCGCCGACGAGCGGACCACCGGCGACCGCGAGGCCGTTGATCGCGCCCCAGATACCGAAGGCTGTGCCGCGCCGTTCCGCGGGGACGCTCGCGGTGATGAGGGTGAGACTCAGCGGGAGGAGGACCGCGGCGCCGACCCCTTGGAGGACACGGGCGGCGATGAGCTCCCCGGTGGTGCCGGCCAGGGCGGCCAGGGCGGAGGCGAGGGTGAAGACGACGACCCCGCCGGTGAAGACGCGGCGGCGGCCGAAGCGGTCGCCGAGCCCGGCCGCGAACAGCAGCAGACAGGCGAACGGCAGGGTGTAGCCGTTGACGATCCATTCCAGGGCGGAGAGGCTTCCGTCGAGGTCCTCGCGGATGACCGGCAGCGCGGTGGTGACCACGAGGTTGTCCAGGGCCGCCATGAAGGTGGCCGCGCCGGTGAGGCCGAGGACCCAGCCGAGGCGGGCCCGGGAGGGGGGTGCGGCCGGGGCGGTGCCCGGCCCGGTCCGTGCGGTGTCGCTCATCTCGTTCTCCCCATGGCGACGGGTCACCCCGCCACCAAACTAGTGATTGATCAATAACTTTTGAGGGGCGAAAAAACGGCCGCCCGGCGACGGCCGTCGGACGCGCCGGGTCACCCCCCGCGTCCTCCCGCTCCCCCTCCGTCGAGGAAGTCCGGGTTCCGCTCCAGATAACCCGCCCAGACCCGATGATCCGGCGGGAAGCCGAGGGCCAGTTGGACGTTGATCAACATGCCCAGAGCCATGAACTCGTCGGTCCGGGCGACATCGGCGCCGAGCCGGAGGTGGACCAGGTCCCACAGCTCGACCCACAACTCCCGGACCTCGGTCGCGAAATCCGGGTCACCGGAGGCGTCGGCCACCGCCGCGGCCACGTACATCTGCATCTGGAACAGCAGGCGGTCACGGTCGGCGAGCAGATCGGGGTAGACCTCCCCCATGGCGTCCGCCGCCTCCTCCGGCTCCAGGTCCTCGCTCACCTCGGCGAAGCGGCCCCGGATCTCATCGGTGCACCGCCGCGCGGCGGCCAGGAAGATCGCCCGCTTGTCGGGGAAGAGACGGAAGAGGTACGGCTGGGAGACCCCCACCCGGCGGGCGATGGCCGCCGTGGAGGTGCCCGCGTACCCGCCGCGGGCGAACTCGATGATCGCGGCCCGCACGACGCCCTCGCGCCGCTCCTCCGCGCTCATCCGCATATCCGCTCTCGCCATACCTAGAAGTTATTGGTCAATCACTAACTTTGTCAACGGTCGAGTCGGGCCGAACACGGAACGCCGTGCCCGGCCCCGACCCACCGGGCCGGCCGGGATCAGGGAAGCCGCACCACCGCGCGGGCCATCCCCAACACCTTCCGACCATCGCAGACCGCGGTGAGATCCACCCGAACGGTCCGCTCCTCGTCGTCCTTGGCCGCGATCCTCCCCGACACCTCGACCGTGGCGCCCACCCCGTCGTCGGGCACCACCACCGGCTTGGTGAAGCGCACGCCGTACTCGACCACCGCCCCCGGGTCGCCGGTCCAGTCGGTGACCACCCGCACCGCCTCGGCCATGGTGAACATGCCGTGCGCGATGACGTCGGGAAGCCCCACGTCCCGGGCGAATCGCTCGTTCCAGTGAATCGGGTTGAAGTCGCCGGAGGCGCCCGCGTACCGCACCAGGGTCTCGCGGTTGACCGGGAAACGCTGGGTCGGCAGCGCGACCCCCACCTCCACTGCGGCGTACTCGGGACGGACCGCCGGCGTGCCCACGGCATCCTGTTCCCTGCCCTGCGTCGCGGGCGTCGTCACGTCGCTCACACCCTCTCCCCGGCACCGACCGCCGTCGTCCGGTCCCGCGCGTCCTCCGCGTGCCCGTCCCGGGCCGCCGGCGGTTCGGCCGCCCGGGCGACCAGCTTGGTCCAGGCCGTCACCACGTGCTCCCCGTCGGCGTCCCGGACCTCGCCCCGGATGTCCAGGACGTCGTTGCCCGCCAGGGACTTGATCGACTCGATGGTCGAGGAGACCGTCAGCCGGTCCCCCGCCCGCACCGGCCGCCGGTAGGCGAACCGCTGATCCCCGTGGACGACCCGGGTGTAGTCCAGACCCAGCGCGGGATCACCGATCACCTCCCCCGCGGCACGGTAGGTGATGGAGAACACGAAGGTCGGCGGGGCGATCACATCGGGATATCCCAACGCCCGGGCGGCCCCCGGGTCCCGGTACACGGGATTGTCGTCGCCTATCGCCTCCGCGAACTCACGGATCTTCTCCCGGCCGACCTCGTACGGCTCGGTGGGCGGGTAACTCCGCCCCACGAATGACTGATCCAGCGCCATGGGCGCGAACACCTCCGGGTACACGCGCGAGGCCGCCCCCTGGTCGGGAGCGGCCTCGGCGCACTGTTGCACGTGTCAGCGGGTCTCGCGGTGCGCGGTGTGCGAGTTGCAGCGCGGACAGTGCTTCTTCATCTCCAGGCGGTCCGGGTTGTTCCGCCGGTTCTTGCGAGTGATGTAGTTCCGCTCCTTGCACTCCACGCAGGCCAGCGTGATCTTCGGGCGGACGTCTGTGGCAGCCACGTGAGTGCTCCTTGACGAACGGACGATTCCAACACAGAGAGAGTAGCCGATCGGGGACATGAGCCCGCCATCGGCTACTCCGGTGAGTAGCGGCGACCGGACTTGAACCGGTGACACAACGATTATGAGCCGTTTGCTCTACCGACTGAGCTACGCCGCCGGGATGTGGAACCCACCGAAGCGATGAGCGACCCACACCACAGAGCCCCAAAACGGAATCGAACCGTTGACCTTCTCCTTACCATGGAGACGCTCTGCCGACTGAGCTATTGGGGCGAGCGATGAAGAGATTACACGCTCCCGCCCGTAACGCGAAATCCGTTACCCCTCGTCCGCGCCCCGTCGCGCGGGGGTCCCCGCCCCGCCGGCGTACCGCCCCGCACCACGGCGGTACGACTATTTCCGCCCTCCACGGCGGGCCCCTCCACAGCACTTACGCTCGCCCCACCGGCCGGCCCACCGGTCCGGGCCGGCCCACCAGCCGACCCGCGGGGAGCACCATGCCTGCCGAGCCCACCGACACCACAC
>NZ_VKHT01000437.1 GCF_014141535.1 Streptomyces alkaliphilus
CCCCGGTCGCAGTCCCCCGCCCCGGCGAAGTCCCCGGTCAACGGAACCAGGGCAGCCAAAGCGGCCAAGGGGGCCGAGGGCGAGGGGACCGAGGCGCCCGCCCCGGCCGTCTCCGGCATCTCCGGCCGCTCCGGTTCCTCCAACCGGGTGCGGGCCCGCCTGGCCCGGCTCGGCGTGCAGCGCTCCAACCCCTACAACCCCGTCCTGGAACCCCTGCTGCGGGTGGTCCGGGCCAACGACCCCAAGGCGGACACCGCCTCGTTGCGCAAGCTGGAGCGCGCCTACCAGGTCGCCGAGCGCTGGCACCGCGGGCAGAAGCGCCGCAGCGGCGACCCGTACATCACCCATCCGCTGGCGGTGACGACCATCCTGGCCGAGTTGGGCATGGACTCGGCCACCCTGATGGCGGGGTTGTTGCACGACACGGTCGAGGACACCGAGTACGGCCTGGACGCGTTGCGCCGGGACTTCGGGGACCAGGTCGCGCTGCTGGTGGACGGCGTGACCAAGCTGGACAAGGTCAAGTTCGGCGAGGCCGCGCAGGCCGAGACGGTTCGCAAAATGGTCGTCGCGATGGCCCGCGACCCCCGGGTGCTGGTGATCAAGCTGGCCGACCGGTTGCACAACATGCGCACCATGCGCTTCCTGAAGCGGGAGAAGCAGGAGCAGAAGGCGCGCGAGACGCTGGAGATCTACGCCCCGCTGGCCCACCGCCTGGGCATGAACACCATCAAGTGGGAGCTGGAGGACCTGGCCTTCGCCATCCTCTACCCGAAGATGTACGACGAGATCGTACGGCTGGTCGCCGAGCGGGCGCCGAAGCGGGACGAGTACCTGGAGACGGTCATCGCCGAGGTGCAGGCCGACCTGCGCGGTGCCCGCATCAAGGCATCGGTGAACGGTCGCCCCAAGCACTACTACAGCGTCTACCAGAAAATGATCGTGCGGGGTCGCGACTTCGCCGAGATCTACGACCTGGTCGGTATCCGGGTCCTGGTGGACAGCGTCCGTGACTGCTACGCGGCGCTGGGCACGGTCCACGCGCGCTGGAACCCCGTCCCGGGGCGCTTCAAGGACTACATCGCGATGCCCAAGTTCAACATGTACCAGTCGTTGCACACGACGGTGATCGGGCCCGGGGGCAAGCCGGTCGAGCTCCAGATCCGCACCTTCGACATGCATCGGCGGGCGGAGTACGGCATCGCCGCCCACTGGAAGTACAAACAGCAGGCCGTCGCCGGGGTCTCCAAGGTGCGCACCGACGCCCCGCCGGCCAAGGGGGACCGCGGCGAGGCGGTCAACGACATGGCCTGGCTGCGGCAGCTGCTGGACTGGCAGAAGGAGACCGAGGACCCGGGCGAGTTCCTGGAGTCGCTGCGGTTCGACCTCTCCCGGCACGAGGTCTTCGTCTTCACGCCCAAGGGCGACGTCATCGCGCTGCCGACCGGCTCCACCCCGGTGGACTTCGCCTACGCGGTGCACACCGAGGTCGGCCACCGCACGATAGGCGCCAAGGTCAACGGACGGCTGGTGCCCCTGGAGTCCACCCTCGACCACGGTGACACCGTCGAGGTCTTCACCTCCAAGGCGGCCGGCGCCGGTCCCTCCCGGGACTGGCTGGGCTTCGTGAAGTCCCCCCGGGCCCGCAACAAGATCCGCGGCTGGTTCTCCAAGGAGCGGCGCGAGGAGGCCATCGAGCAGGGCAAGGACGCCATCGTGCGGGCCATGCGCAAGCAGAACCTGCCGATCCAGCACATCCTCACCGGCGACTCACTGGTCACCCTCGCCCACGAGATGCGCTATCCCGACATCTCCTCGCTGTACGCGGCGATCGGGGAGAACCACGTCTCGGCCCAGAGCGTGGTCCAGAAGCTGGTGCAGGCGGTCGGCGGGGAGGAGGCGGCCGGGGAGGACGTGGCCGAGGCGTCGCCGCCGGTGCCCACCCGGTCCAAGCGGCGCAGCAGCGCCGACCCGGGTGTGGTGGTCAAGGGCGTGGACGACGTGTGGGTCAAACTGGCCCGTTGCTGCACCCCGGTCCCCGGCGATCCGATCATCGGCTTCGTCACCCGGGGCAGCGGGGTCTCCGTCCACCGTGCGAACTGCGTGAACGTCGACTCGCTCTCCCGCGAGCCGGAACGGATCCTCGAGGTGGAGTGGGCGCCGACGCAGTCCTCGGTCTTCCTGGTCGCCATCCAGGTCGAGGCGTTGGACCGGTCCCGGCTGCTCTCCGACGTCACCCGGGTCCTCTCCGACCAGCACGTCAATATCCTGTCCGCCGCCGTGCAGACCTCCCGGGACCGGGTGGCCATCTCCCGCTTCACCTTCGAGATGGGGGACGCCAAGCACCTGGGCCACGTCCTGAAGGCCGTGCGGGGCGTGGAGGGCGTCTACGACGTGTACCGGGTGACCTCCAGCCGGCGGCCGGAGCAGCAGCGGGGCTGAACCCTCCCACCGCACCGCGGTGGGGAACGCCGCCGGGCCGGGCGCGGCCCCCACTTCTCGGTGGGGGCCGCCCCCGGCCCGTTCCCGCCCGCGCGGCGCGGGCGGATGGGGTCAGCCGCCGAACTCGCGCAGCCCCTTGAGCGCCTGCTCCAGCAGCGCGCGGCGCCCCTCCAACTCGCGCTCCAGCTTCTGCGCCTTGGCGGTGTTACCGGCCTCCCGGGCGGTCGCGATCTGCCGCTCCAGCCGGTCCACGGCGTCCTGGAGCTGTCCGGTCAGACCCGCCGCACGGGCCCGCGCCTCGGGATTGGTGCGGCGCCACTCGGTCTCCTCGGCCTCCTGGACCGCCCGCTCCACGGCCTGGATCCGCCCCTCGATCGCGGCGCGGGAGTCACGGGGGACGTGTCCGATCGCCTCCCAGCGCTCACCGATGGAGCGCAGCGCGGCCCGGGCCGTCTTCACGTCGCCGATCGGGAGGAGCTTCTCGGCCTCCAGGACCAGCTCCTCCTTCCTCGCCAGGTTCTCCCGGTACTCGGCGTCCCGTTCGGCGAACACCTCACCGCGGGCGGCGAAGAAGACGTCCTGAGCGGCCCGGAACCGGGTCCACAGATCCTCCTCCGCGTCCCGCTGGGCGCGACCGGCGGCCTTCCACTCCCGCATCAGCTCCCGGTACCGGGCGGCGGTGGGGCCCCAGTCCGTGGAGGAGGACAGGGCCTCGGCCTCGGAGATCAGCTTCTCCTTGCGGCGCCGGGTCTCCTCGCGCTGCGCGTCCAGCGCGGCGAAGTGCGCCTTGCGCCGCTTTGAGAAGGTCGAGCGGGCGTGCGAGAAGCGGTGCCACAGCTCGTCATCGGTCTTGCGGTCCAACCGCGGGAGGCCCTTCCAGGTGTCCACCAGGGCGCGCAGTCGATCCCCGGTCGCCCGCCACTGGTCGCCGCCCGCCAGTTCCTCGGCCTCGGCGACGAGGTCCTCCTTCGCCTTTTTGGCCTCCTCGAGTTGCCGACCGCGCGCGGCCTTCCGCTCCTCGCGGCGTTCGTCCACCGTCGCGGTCAGCCGGTCCAGGCGCTTGGACAACGCGTCCAGGTCGCCCACGGCGTGGGCCTCGTCCACCTGCTGTCGGAGGTGGTCGATGGCCGCCAGCGCGTCCTTGGCCGCGAGATCGGTGGTGCGCACCCGGCGCTCCAGCAGCCCGATCTCCACCACGAGGCCCTCGTACTTCCGCTCGAAGTAGGCGAGAGCCTCATCGGGCGAGCCCGCCTGCCAGGAGCCGGCGACCTTCTCCCCGTCGGCAGTCCGCACGTACACGGTGCCCGTCTCGTCGACGCGGCCCCACGGGTCGCTGCTCACAGCGCCTCCTCCACCATGACACCGCCGGGATCCGATCCCGTGGTGTCGTCCACAGTGTCCATCCGGCGTTCGGCCGGCGCGTCGCGGGATACGGGGATCCGACGGGCGCGTCCGGTGTGTGGCCGGGAGTCCGTCCGGGTCCCGGGCCAACCCGGTGTCCGACTGCCGGTCGGGCCGCAGCCGGGGCGGCCCGCACCACGCAAACATAGGCGACGCGCCGCCCGGCTGTCCGCACCTCGCGACACCGAAATTGTCCCTCTCGCCGGGGCGCCGCGCGTTCGGGGGCACCCGGGCCGGTGCCGGGACCTCGGTGGAGCCCACCGGGGGACCGCTCCCGGGTCCGGAGTCCCTCCCGCCCCGGGAACGGGCGGAAACGGCGAGCCGGGCGGGGCGAGGGCTCCGGG
>NZ_VKHT01000438.1 GCF_014141535.1 Streptomyces alkaliphilus
GGGTCGGGGAGCGGGGGTGATGGGTGACACGGAGGTTACCAAGAGCCACCTCCGCCGGTCGGTGTCGAATCGGTGGTCCGCGGCGCGTCGGACGGAAACCGCCCGGTCGGGCCAACGTCGGTCGCCCGGCGTGCCGGGGCCCGGAGGCGGCGGGAGGCCGGCGGAAAGGAACGGGAGGCGCCGGGAAGGCACGAGAGGCACCGAGAGACACCGAGAGGGGAGGAGGGGCGCCCCGTGTCCCCCGACTCACGGGTTCACGGGGACACGGGTTCACGGGACGGACGCCCACCGGCCGCACTCCTCGGAGGAGTGCAATTTCTTCGCGTCCCACCACGAATCACCGGACGTGAAATGTTTGTTCCGAGTCGAAACCGTAAATTTTCCCGCCGGCCGGACTGTCGTCCGGTCCGGTGGGCGACCTACCGTGGGTCCCGAACGGGCCCGTCCCGAGGACTCCCCGGCCGACGACGGCCGGGGATCGAACGATGCTGGAGGGTGTTGTGACCACCGAGCTGCGCCGGCTGCGCAATCACATCGACGGGGAGTTCCGTGACGCCGCGGACGGGCGGACCACCGACGTCATGGATCCGACCACCGGCTCCGCCTGGGCGACCGCCCCGCTCTCGGGGGCCGAGGACGTGGAGGCGGCCATGAGGGCCGCCGCGGCCGCGTTCCCCGGTTGGCGGGACACCACCCCCGCCGCGCGGCAGCTCGCCCTGCTGCGGATCGCCGACGCCTTCGAGCGCCGGGCCGACGAACTGCTGGAGGTCGAGTGCCGGAACACCGGTAAGCCGCTGGAGCTCACCCGGCAGGAGGAACTGCCGATGATGCTCGAGCAGATCCGCTTCTTCGCCGGAGCCGCCCGTCTGCTGGAGGGCAAATCGGCCGGTGAGTACATGGAGGGCATGACCTCCTTCGTGCGGCGGGAGCCGGTGGGCGTGTGTGCCCAGGTCGCTCCCTGGAACTACCCGATGATGATGGCGGTGTGGAAGTTCGCCCCGGCCCTCGCCGCCGGGAACACGGTCGTCCTCAAGCCCTCCGACACCACCCCCGCCTCGGCCGTGCTGATCGCCGAGATCCTCGGGGAGATCCTGCCGCGCGGAGTGTTCAACATGGTGTGCGGCGACCGTGACACCGGTCGTCTCATGGTCGAGCACCCCGTTCCGGCCATGGTGTCGATCACCGGCTCGGTCCGTGCGGGCACCGAGGTGGCGGCCTCGGCCGCGCGTGACCTCAAGCGCGTCCACCTGGAACTGGGCGGCAAGGCCCCCTGTGTCGTCTTCGAGGACGCCGACATCGAAGCCGCCGTGGAGGGCATCCGCGACGCGGGCTTCTTCAACGCCGGTCAGGACTGCACGGCGGCCACCCGGGTGCTGGTCCACGAGTCGATCCACGATGCCTTCCTGGAGGCGCTCACCAAGGCCGCGGCGGACGTCCGCACCGGTGACCCGGCCGACCCGGACATCTTCTACGGCCCGTTGAACAACCCCTCCCACCTGGAGCGGGTCGCCGGTTTCATCGACCGGCTGCCGGCCCACGCCCGGGTGGAGACCGGTGGCCGCCGGGTGGGGGAGCGCGGCTGGTGGTACGCGCCGACCGTGGTCAGCGGTCTGCGCCAGGAGGACGAGATCATCCAGCAGGAGGTCTTCGGCCCGGTCATCACGGTGCAGCGCTTCCCCGACGAGGCGAGGGCGGTGGAGTGGGCCAACGGCGTGGACTACGCGCTGGCCTCCTCGGTGTGGACCCGTGACCACGCCCGCGCCATGCGGATGTCCCGGGCGCTGGAGTTCGGCTGCGTCTGGATCAACACCCACATCCCGCTGGTGGGCGAGATGCCCCACGGCGGTTTCGGGAAGTCGGGGTACGGCAAGGACCTGTCCGCCTACGGGCTGGAGGACTACACCCGGATCAAGCACGTCATGACCGCGTTGTGAGGTGTCGGGGGCGGACGCCTCGGCGCCCGCCCCCGGTGGCCGGTCCACCGACGTGCCGGGTACGGCCGGTGGTGTGGCGGTGGGAGGCGCCCGCGTGTGCCCGGGGGCGCACGATGCCCCCGGGGCGCCGGGGTCGGGGTTGGCCGAAAGGTGCTCTGTACACCGGGGTGGCGGCTGATACTTTCGGTGTCCGTTGAGTCGCTGTCCGCATCCACCGGTGCGGCATCGGCCCGTTCGGCACCACCAACCCTTTCCGCGACCCGGAGGATGATCCCCCATGCGCCACCGCACCCGTGTGATCGCCCGCGCCGCCACCGTCCTCATGGCAATGGGCCTGTTCGCCGGTACCGCCGCCGCCCCCGCGATCGCCTCCTCGACCGACGGCTGCGTCATCGTGCGCGGCGGTCGCCTCTGCTGATCGCGTCCACCCCGTCGCGGGACACCCGTCCCGCGACGGGGGGATCTCACCGCTCGCCGCCCTCCGCCGCGGCCCGGTCCACGGCCCGCCTCAGGGTGCCGGGGCGGTTACTGGTGATCGCGTCCACTCCCATGGCCAACAGTCGACGCATGGTTCGTCCGCTGTCCACCGTCCACGCCCCCAACAGGTATCCCGCCTCCCGGGCCCGGTCCACGGTGGCCCGGTCCAGGAGCCCGAAACGGTAGTTGAGCCACCGGGGGCGCACCTCCGCGACCAGGCCCGCCCGGACCGGGGCGCTGCGCTTCCAGGTCAGGGCGATCTCCGCCGTCGGATCATCGGCCCGGACCGCCAGCAGGGCGGCGGGGTCGCCGCACCAGTACACCCGGTCGACGGAACCGTCTCCCGCCACCGTCGCGACGGCGGCCCGGGCGGTCGCCCCGTCCGGCTCCGGCAGGTCGATCAGCACCCGGGTCGGGAAGGTCGCCCCCAACGCCTCGGCCAGGGTCGGCACCCCGCCCGCGGATGCCTCGCGGATCTCCGCCACCGTCAGATCGGCCACCGCGCGGTCCACTCCCCACAACCGTTTCAGCCCCGGGTCGTGCACCACCACCGGCACCCCGTCACGGCTCAGTCGGACATCCAACTCGACCGCGTCGGCCCCCTCGGCGATCGCCGAGCGGAAGGAGGCCAGGGTGTTCTCCCGCACCCGGTAGGGATCGCCCCGGTGGGCCACGACCAGGGTGTTGCCGGGGGCCCCGGCAGGGCTTCCGCCCGGGTGGGAGGTCGCGCCGCTCATCGGATCCACCCCGCCAGGTGCGCGTCGATCTCGGCCACCAGACGGGTCCGCCCGGCCGGGTCGAGGAACGACTGCCGGACGGCGGAGCGTGCCAGCTCGGCCAGCCCCGCCTCGTCCAACCCCAGGAGTTCCCCGGCGATCAGGTACTCCCGATCGATGTCGGTACCGAACATCGGCGGATCGTCGCTGTTGATCGAGAACGGCACCCCGGCCGCCGCGATCGTCGGCAGCGGGTGCCCGGCGAACGAGGGCACCGACCGGGTGGCGACGTTGGAGGTGGGGCAGATCTCCAAGGGGATGCCGCGCTCCGCCAGCTCCTCCATCAGCGCCGGGTCATCCACGACCCGGATGCCGTGGCCGATCCGCTCCGCCCGCAACGCCTCCACCGCCTCCCGGACGGAGGTCGCGTCGCTGGATTCCCCGGCGTGCGGCACGCTGTGCAGTCCCTCGGCGATCGCCCGGTCGAAGAACGGCTTGAACTGTGCCCGGCCCACCCCGATCTCGGGGCCCCCGAGTCCGAAGGAGACCAACCCCTCGGGACGCAGCTCACAGGCCATCCGGGCGGTCTCCTCGGCGGCCGGGAGCCCCAACTCGCCGGGGATGTCGAAGCACCAGCGCAGCACCAGGCCCCGGTCCCGCTCGATGGTCACCCGGGCGTCCTCGATCGCCTCCAGGAAGGCCTCCGGAGCGATCCCGCGCCGGGTGGAGGTCACCGGGGTGACCGTCAGCTCCGCGTATCGCACGTTGCGGTCGGCCAGGTCCCGCCCCACCTCGTAGGTCAGCAGTCGGACGTCCTCCGGGTCACGGATCAGGTCCACCACCGAGATGTAGACCTCGATGAAGTGCGCGAAGTCCCGGAAGGTGAAGTACTCGGCCAGTGCCTGCGGATCCTTCGGCACCGGGGAGTCGGGGTGACGGGCGGCGAGGGCGGCCACGGTGTGCGGGGCGGCGGAGCCCACATGGTGGACGTGCAGTTCGGCCTTGGGCAGCGCGGCGACGAAGGCCGCCCGACCCCCCGACGGG
>NZ_VKHT01000439.1 GCF_014141535.1 Streptomyces alkaliphilus
CTCCCCCACCGTTCGACGAGCCACCGGAGCAGCCGGTCGCCAACAGGGTCGCGACCGCGCCCACCGCCAACAGTCGAGCGATTCGCCCTCTTCCGTACCGGTTCATGGTGTTCGGTCCTCTCGGGGGACTCCGGGGTTTCGTGATTGTTAAGCAGCCGAAGAAAGAAAGTCAACCCTCGTGACACGGCCTCCCCGACCCGCGCCGCACGGCCTCCGTCCGATCCCCGCCCGACATCCGTCATCCGGCGCCGGCACCCCGCCGGCCCGGAAAGCCTGCGATGATCGATCCCGCACGGCGTCGCGCGGTCCGACCACCGGAACCGGGGCCATCGGGCGCGGACGGCTTCCGTAAGCCCCGCCCCGGGGCCCGGAACCGACGGCCCACGGCGGGAGAGGCGGTGAGTCCGACCGAAGCCGCGGTGGCACGGGAGAGCGGGTCCCGCGGGCGCCGCCGAACACGCGGAACACGCGGAAACGCGAGGACAGACCAGTGGGGGCGGACCGCGCCGCTCCCGGTGGACCGGGCCCGGGGCCCGGGGTCGGAACAGGGGCGAGTGCGACCAGTGAGCGGATCAGGGGAACCCAACGGCCGGACGGGTGGACGGCCGGCCTTCCACGCCAACAGTCGGGCGGCCGTGCTGGACGTGATCCGCGCGGCCGGCACCATCAGCCGGGTCGGCCTCGCCGAGGCCACCGGCTTCACCGGGGCGACCATCTCCACCGTGGTGCGCCGGCTCATCGACGACGGGCTGGTCGTGGAGACCGGCCACGCCGAGTCCACCGGCGGCAAGCGGCGGGTGCTGCTGGCGCTGAACCGCTCCTCCCGGTACGCGGTGGGCGTCCACCTCGACCAGGGGGGCGTGACCTACGCGCTGACCAACCTCGGCGGCTCGGTCGTCGCCCGGGTCTTCCGGCCCGGCGGCTCCCCCGATCCGGAGGCGATGGTGGCCGGGATGTCGCAGGAGATCGCCGCGCTGATCGAGGGCGTCGGCGTGCCGGTGGATCGGGTCCTGGGGGCCGGCCTCGCGGTGCCCGGGCCCCTGACCCGCGGCGGAGGGATGCGGCTCACACCGCCCGCCATGCGTCGTTGGGAGGCGTTCCCGCTGGACCGGGCGCTCGGCGCGGCCACCGGCCTGCCGGTGGTGCTGGACAACGACGCCACCGCCTCGGCGCTGGGCGAGCACTGGTCCGGCGGAGTGGGCGGTACCACCACCTTCGCGGCCGTGTACCTGGGGACCGGGATCGGCGCCGGGCTGGTCATCAACGGCGTCGCCCACCGGGGGGTGAGCGGCAACGCGGGGGAGATCGGACACATCTGCCTGCAGGCGGACGGACCGCAGTGCTGGTGTGGTGCCCGCGGGTGCACGGAGGCACTGGCCGGACCGGCGGCGGTGGCGGAGGCCGCCCGCGCCGACCCGGCGATCGCCGCGGCCGCGGGCCTGACCGGCGGTGACGGGGGGGACGACCGGCCCCGGAGCGGGCCCGGCACCCCGGCCGCGGAATTCGCCGCCGTGGCCCGGGCCGCGTTGCGCGGCGACGCCGGCGCCCGGGCCCTCCTGGAGGGCTCGGCCCGGTACCTGGCGCTGGCGGTACGCACGCTGGCCAATGTGATGGACCTGGAGCATGTGGTCCTGACCGGTCCCGGTCTGGCCGTCGCGGGCTCGCTGTACCTGCCGGTGGTGGAGGACGAACTGAGCCGGACGTTCTTCGCGCGCGGGGCACACGGCGTGACCGTGCGCCTGTCGGAGTCGGCGGCGGGGGCACCGGCCATCGGCGCGGCGGCCCTGGTGCTGCAATCGGAACTGGTGCCCCTGCGCGAGGGGCTGCGTCTGCCCGAGACGATGCCGGACGCCACCGCCCGACCACGGGTGACGGGATGAGACATCATCGCTGCTCCGTTCGGGGGACCGGGGGTGTTTCGGTGGCGTCCCGACGGTAAGAGGCGGAGAGTGGAAGGGGCCGCCGGCCGTGCGGACGCGCCGGGCCCCCGGAAAGAGGTGAACGTCGGTGACCGCGACGAGGGTCGGCCTGCACGGCGTACCGGGCAGGATCAGCCTGACGGTCCGCGACCTGCGGACGGTGCAGGATTTCTACGCCGTTGTCCTCGGCTGGGAGTACGAGCCGCGTCCCGGCGACGGGGTGGCGCAGTGCTCGGCCCTGGCCGAGGGGATGGTGGTGGGCACGCTGGGCACGGTCTCCGACTCGGCCGGGGTGCCGGGGGCGTGGACGCCGCACTTCCTGGTCGACAGCGCCGACCGGATCGCCGGGCGGGTGCGTGACCGCGGTGCCACCGTGGCCGTGGGGCCCCTGCGCATCGGGGAGGGCCGGGCTGTGTGGGCCGCCGATCCGGCGGGTGCGGTCTTCGGGCTCTGGGAGGGGCCCGGGGATCCGGTGTGGCGCGGCGAGGGCGGCCCGGGCGCACCCGCCTGGCTGGAGCTGCGCACCGGCGACCCCTTCGCCGCGGCCATGTTCTACGGCAACGTCTTCGAATGGGACGCCCCCGATCACGAGTACGTGGACATCGGCTTCGAACACGACCGGGTCGTCGTGCGGGTGGAGGGGCGTACGGTCGCCCGGATGTACGGGGGCGGGCTGGAGGAGGCCCCCGACCCGATCCTCCGCCCGAGCTGGCAGGTGCACTTCCGGGTGCGGGACGTGGACGCCGCCGCGCGGGTGGCCACGGCGGCGGGCGGCTCGGTTCCCCTGGCTCCGCACGACACACCCTTCGGGCGCGGCGCCACCCTCCGGGATCCGGAGGGGGCCCTCTTCCACATCGTGGCGGGCTGACCCGGCCGGTCCGGCCGTCCCCGTTCCCGCCGGTCGGCGGGAACGGGGACGGCAACGGGGGCGGGATGTCGAAACGGTTCGGGGAGGTTCGCCCGCTCCGCCCCGATGATGGTGCCCTCCCCGTGGCCGGTGTGCGCGACGGTGTCCCCGGGCGGCGCGGGAAGCCGCTCCCGGATCGAGCGCACGAGCGGGTCACCGTCGCAGAAGGAGCGCCCGGTGGTGCCCGGCCTCCTGCCGGCACAGGGTGTCCCCGGTGAAGACGACCCCGGGCTCCGGGACGTGGAAACAGCACGCGTCCGGTGTGTGCCCGGGGGTGTGCGGCACATCCCACCCGGTTTCGACCACCTCGACCACCTGCCGCTCCCCCCTCCCGGGCCGACATTCGGGTCATGGCTTCGTTTTCCGCCCCATCCGGTGACATTCGGCGCGCACCGGGTACCCGAGCCCCATGGAGATCAGAGATCGAGTGGTGGTGGTGACGGGGGCCTCGAGCGGAATCGGTCGGGCCACGGCCCGGGCGCTGGCCCGCCGCGGGGCGAAACTCGTGCTGACCGCCCGACGAGCCGATGCGCTGGCGGACGCGGTCCAGGAGTGTCGTGACCGGGGGGCGTCGCGGGCGTTCGCCATCCCCGCCGACGTGACCGACGAGAGCGCGGTGCGCACGGTGGCCGAGACGGCGGTGCGACGGATGGGAGTGCTCGACGCGTGGGTGAACTGCGCGGCGGTGACCCTCTTCGGTGGGTTGGAGGAGACACCGGCGGAAGCCCACAGACGGGTGTGGGAGGTGAACGTCATGGGTTACCTGCACGGGGCCCGGGCGGCGGTACCGCACCTGCGCCTGCGACCGGAGGCGGTCCTGGTGAACATCTCGTCCGTGGTGGGGGTGGTCGCACAGCCCTACACCCTGTCGTACACCGCGTCGAAGTTCGCCGAGCGGGCGATGAGCGTGTCGCTGCGCGAGGAGTTGCGCCTGGCGGGCGACGGGCACGTGCGGGTGTGCTCGGTGCTGCCCGCCGCCATCGACACACCGATCTTCTCGCACGGCGCCAATCTCACCGGTCGTCGGGTGCGCCCGTTGAGCCCGGTGTACCGGCCGGAGCGGGTCGCCCGGGCGGTGACCGGGGTGATCCGGCGCCCGCGCCGGGAAGTGGTGGCGGGGCCGATGGGCCGGGCCCTGTTGCTCGCCCACACCCTGGCTCCCGGCCCGGTGGAGCGGCAGATGGCCCTGATGATGGACAAACAGCACCTCTCCCCCACCGAGTCGGAGAAGACCGGAATGGGGAACCTGTACGAACCCTGGCCGGGGCGTGGATCGGTGACCGACGGTTGGCGCGGGCTGCTGGGGCGGGTACGCCCCGGCCAGGGTTCGTAC